>DATCJR010000016.1 GCA_036562685.1 Clostridia bacterium
CTTCTTTTAGGACGCTTTTTCAGTGGATTTTTTGGCTTCCATAACCTTTTGATATTGTTCCGGAAGCACTTTAGCCAAAAACGCATATGCTTCTTTTTGTACTTGCTCCCATAACGGGCCTTTAATCACTTTGATGTTCATCACGATCACCTCTTATTAATCAAGATTGCGGATTCATGTATGAGTTTCTTGGACTTTTTTCGTCGAAAAAAAGATCATTGACATCTGCATCTAATAATTCTGCGATCTTGAAAGCGTCTGATAGTGTTGGATTGCAATAACCATTTTCCCAGTTGCTAATAGTTGTTTTTCTTTTGTTTAGCTGTCTGGCTAATTGTTCTTGCGTTAATCCTTTTCTCTTTCTAGCCTCAATTAGCCGTAAATTTTTACGCATTGGTTCACCACCTTAATCCAAGATTCTTGAACCTTTTGATTTCATTATAAATCCAAACTTTTTGGATGTCAACATTTTTGTATGAGTTTTTTGGACATTATTTTTTAATTAAGTACAACAATGTTGAACTTTTATGTACAAAAATGTTCAATTATATTGAACTTTTATCATTTAATAAAGTACAATAAAGTTGAATTTTTATATGAAAAACTACGAAAACTATATGAAATGATATGAAGATTTACGAAAACTATATGAAGTTTTATGAAGAAAGGAGAATATTATGTTCGCTCAACGATTACGAAGCGCTCGAAAAGCTAAAAAACTTACTCAAGAAGAATTAGCAACATTGGTAGGTACCACAAAAACGACAATCTCTAATTATGAAACTGGATATAGCACACCTTCCTTTGAGATGCTTAATGAACTAGCCAATGTATTAGATGTAACTACCGATTATCTTTTAGGACGATCAGATGAACCTCAATCAGTCACAAATAGCGGTGTTGGAAAAACTATACCAAAATCACAATTAAAAACATTCTCTAATCGCTTATCAACTGGTATCGAAAAATTAGGATTATCAATAGGAGATGTAGCAAACAAATGTGGAGTAAGCGAATCATACATTAACGAACTTATTCATAACCCAAAACAATTACCCGGAGTAGGTACACTCTATAAACTCGCTGATATATTAGATGTAACACCTGACTATCTTGGTGGCTTTACCCATGATCCACAAAGTATTTCCCCAGACACCCCGAAACCAAAAGAGTTAAAAGAGTTTTTAGAAACACAATCGGTAATGTATGACGGCATCCCACTAACAGACGAAGATAAAGAAAAAATAGATATGGTATTGCAAGCGTTATTTTTAGATGCTAAAAAAAGAAATAAGAGAAAATGATTAGGAATGTTGGGGAAAAACAGGGGGTCGAAAATGTGGCAGTACAAAATATCGTCAAAAAGTTGTTATTGAAACATAAAACCCGTGATCCGTTTATGATTGCTGAAGCAGAAAACATTATTGTTCAAGAAGGCGATCTTCCACCTATAACAAAAGGTATGGCTGTAAAAATTTTAAGACGAAAATACATTGTTATAAATCATACACTACATAGTTATGAAAAAAAGTACGTATGCGCTCATGAGTTAGGACATCACTTGTTACATGATGTTCAGAATCATCGCTTTATTTTGGAAAATACACTGAATCCAAACGGTAA
Source organism: Clostridia bacterium (assembly GCA_036562685.1). Lineage (NCBI taxonomy): Bacteria > Bacillati > Bacillota > Clostridia > Clostridia bacterium. The sequence goes on from DATCJR010000016.1 coordinate 1,624, forward strand.
ATACGAGCGGGAGGCAAACGAATTTGCAGCTTGTTTATTAATCGACCCGACGATTATTTCAGATGATGATACGATCGAATCTATTGCGGTTAAAGCGAATGTACCAGTAGAGCTAGTAAAACATTACAAGCGATGTATATAATGCCCATTCACGGGCTTTTTATTTAAAAAATATAATTCCAAATATTTACGCATATCTAATGTCATAAAGATTGAAATTCTAATTACTATAGATATGCGTAAATAATTGGAAAGGCAACATTGAGACTAAAATAAATAAATCTCAATGTTGCCTTTATCTATAACACGTATTTCTTTTACAACTTTTCTAATTAGGGCTTGTTTTATTTCAAAGTCTAATTCTTCATCTTTGTGCGCTAAAAACATATCGATCGCTTCCTGCAAAATATTTTCATTAGGTCTATTTTCTTGAAGCGCTTTTATTTGTTTTTCCAATCGGTTATACTCATTAATAAGTGCTTTTTCTTTTTGTTGTAGTTTACTGATTTCTTCTTTTATTTCTTCAAGATTAAGGTCATCTTCATCCGCCAAGGTCACAAGACTGATCAAGCGCTTGCGGCCTTTTTTTGTTCGCTCAATTTCTTTTTGCAGTCTTTCTAGTTCTTTTCGTTCGAATAAATCATCGTCCTCATTAGGCTTGAACTCTCTAATTCGTTCCGGATGGTTAAATAAATCAACGATATAATTCCATACTTCTTCTTCTAATTCATCTGCTCTGATTCTCATTCCACACCCAGGATTTTTAGTTCCAGCTGTATTTTTAACGTCTGTATATTCCCGAAAGTATTTTCCCCAGTTTTTTGCATATCGCCCTGTCATTGTATTGCCACATTGTGCACAACGAACTAATCCGGACAGCAGATAACGACGTTTCGCTTGTTTAGCATATCGACGTCGCGATTGTTCTAAAAGCTGTTGTGCTTGTTGGAACTGTTCTTTTGAAATAATAGCTGGAACATCAACGTAAATCCATTCTTCTTTAGGTCTTAATCGCATCGGCACTTTATCTTTTTTATATTTATTTGCAAGCATGCCCTCCGTGTTCCATTTATTTTGCGGCCGTTTCCCTGTATAAGTCTCATTCATCAAAATCTGCCGCACAACTTGACGATGCCATTTAGTTTTTCCTGTTTTTGTTGGTATTTGTTTTTCAGTTAGGTACTTCGCAATTCCGTTGACTCCCTTAAATCTACTGTCCGGTTTTGTGAAACTGTCGAATATAAAACGTACTATTTCAGCTTCTTGTTCATTTATAATCATTTTACCTGTTTTTTTGTCATAATCGTAACCATATACTTTATCGTCTTTAACAACTTTTCCTTCTTTCGCTTTTCTGATACGCCCAGCCATTGTCCGTTCTCTAATTTTTGCTTTTTCAAACTCTGAAATAGCACCGCGCATAGAAAAAAATAATTTTCCTTCAGGTGTATCGGCGTAATCTCCGTTTACGAATTGTAAATCAACCCCGTTTTTTCGAAACTCATCATCAATTAGCAACTGATGCATGAGATTACGTGCTAACCGGTCTGGATCGTAGACAATAACGGTATCAATAATTCCCTTTTGTACATCATTTCGCAATTTTTCAAGTCCTGGACGTTCTAAAAATTCACCCGAATATCCTTCATCTGTATATATTAACACATCATCGGTTCCGGCTTTCTTCTTCGCCTCGTCGATTTGATGAGCTATTGAGTATCCCCTGTGCGCCGATTCCTCTGTCGATACCCTTGCGTAGATAGCCTTCATTTCTTGCTATCTCCTTTCTATACAACCTCACTAAATAATGATAACAGTCTTGAATGTTCTTGTCAGTATGAGGACCTTTGAAGATTTTCACATTCATGTTGCATACCTCCCTTTAGTGAAAGGTATGCTTGATGTGGTTGTACTAATGAGTTAGGATAGAAAAACTCGTTTTTCTTCCTATTTTTAATGGTATACTTTTCACCGCATTCAAACAAAAAGGAGAAGCACGATCTTTTTTGCTTGCATAATGCTCCATATATAATTATCATGATTTACATGTGACAATTTTGTCGATTTTTTTACTTGACATGTTTTTTGGTTTAAAATATCGAGAAAAAGTTGATATTATACGATTTTTGAACGAAATTCGTTAAATATTTCATTTTGTTATAATAAAATCAAAATCACTTTCCTATACTGGATAACATAAAATGCCAGTATAGGAGCGTGGTAATTTCATGGAAAATGATAAACAAAACGAAAAAGGCAGGAACAAGAAAAATTACAAGGGGAGGAATAATAAAATGTTAAGCGTAAAGGAGTTGATTCGAGGTAACGTCGATAATATCAACAAAAAAATGTCTCCTGTAGAAGAAGCTTTAAAACGATTCCGTGATGAAAACGGTTACGATTTTCTAGAAATGATAAATGACGAAAAAACTAGAAAAAAACATCTTTTTAGACAATTACAAAAAAAAGACTACAATGATAATGAGTTTTTTGAATTGTTCCAAGACAAACAAGGGGAATAAGGGTTTTAGTAGGAGGTATAGCTATGGATCGACTTGAATTCCGACAAGGAGATATAATTTGGTTCGATTTTCCAGAAGAAGATCCAAAACCTCAATATACAATTAAAGGAAGTCATCCTGCCCTTTTGCTACATGATTATACTTTACCAAATCAAACAGTGATTTTAGCTCCTTTAACATCTCTGTATGATGACCAAGGAAATAAAAAGGAGCTAAAATCTTATCATTTACCGCTTTATAAAAAAGACTACCCACAATTAAAATGTGATTCATATGTGAAATTAGACCAGATCATGACTTTTTCACGTAACAAAATAGGGTCATATATATGTTCTTTAAATGAAATAGACAGGGCTGCTCTACACCTCAAACTTATAGAATCACTCCAAATGCATGACACTATTAAAGAAATTGTTGTAAAACAAATAGAACATACTGTCCAAAAATTGCTTGAAGAATACATTGAAAAAATGATAAAAGAAGACGAAAAATAATGAGTTTGTATAACAATGCAGTCTTAAGTCACAATACATACCATTAGAAGGCCGGCGTCTCACTCCACCTTCTTTTTTATGATGGACAAAAAAAGGGCCTACTCAAAGCGAGTAGGCTCCTGCTTATTATTTCAAATTGTCGATAGCGTATTGTGCTTCCTCCGGGGTGAATTTTTCCCCGTGCTCGGAAGTTAGCTGCTCATAAATCGCTTGATTGGACATATTCATC
>DATCJR010000017.1 GCA_036562685.1 Clostridia bacterium
GAATTATATTCATCATAATGCACCCAAAACAAGATATGTGTATTATTATGTAAAATCAAAAAAATTAGTGCGGATCTCCTGCTTTATGTCCCATACTATCATCTTAATAATTAATAACAAAATTTGTTATAAAGTTGATTATATAATAGATTACAACAATATTTTTGTCAAGTGTATATTATACAATGTGTTGCTTTTTGAAATTATTTATTTTACCTATTGTACTTATGAAATTAAATTAATTGAGCATTAAATTAACCATTCTCTTAAAAAAGCTTATCTTCAGGTGTCGTTTTGAAATAAAATATTCAATAAGTTTAATACTTAGAATTCAATTTTATGGCATAATTCTCTGTTCATACACAAACTTCTGCTAATAATCTTTTCATATTTTAAATTTACAGCATTTTTGTCAGACTATAATAATCCCTTTTTTTCTTTATTTATTGTTGCTTATGCTCCCAATGCCACAACTAGATCTTGATTAGAAAAGTAAAAGCCATTTTTAACGAAATGCCCCCCCATCAACATACATCATCTCTTCGCGATCCATTTCCACTACCTTAAAAAGATTGACCCTTTATTGCAGGGCCATAAAAGTTATTTTTCGTAATAATCTTTCAATTTATCTTCTTTGGTTTTGGACTTATTAGCAGTAAACATGTCGTAAACCTGATAGAATATAAAAAACAAGAAATAAACACCTATTGCAATATAAGAAAACAAGAAAAAGACTTTAAAATATTGTGCCAAAATGACAAATACTACAAGCACTACCGCAAGAATAACGGTAGCAATAATCCAAATTTTTTTATACTTATTGGGAGTTGTTTGCGCCATCTTACATACCTCCTATAGCCTGTTTCTTTTTCTCTAAAATGATTATACTCAAAACAGATATTTGATATGTCTTAGATGAAAAGAAATGTTGTTAATATTATTATAAAATATAAAATTAAATTTGTCAATATGTCAATACTCAGCAAAAAAGACCTATTGCTTAAGTTTTTTATGCATTATAAACCTTAGAATATTTTTTTACATAATTTGTAGATATTCCCAAGATCCAATAAACTTATAGTCATCGGTTTCTAAATAGCAAGACAAATACTTGCCGTCTATTGTATCTACAATTGTTTCAAAGTTCTCTACAAAATAAATTCTATCTGATGTTATAATTGCAAGCCTACCATTATAACAAAAAATATTATATATAACCGATTTTGATATTTTTTCTAATGAGTACACCTCTTTTTTGGATACATCAACTATATAATTAAAGCCATATGATAAATTTTCATTAATAGTTTTCATTAATGAAAAGTCTCTTTTTGCTTCCCATAGGTTTTCAATTTCTATTAAACAATTATTTTCTATCAAATATTTCCCATAAGATGATTTTATAATAGATGAATTATTAATATTAATAATCGTATAAAAAAGATATAATTCATTGCCAACAATCTTATGCAAGCTATAATGAGATAAAATATTTTTTTCTAAAACAAATTTTAGTGGAATATAGTCAATTTGCATGGTTTCATAAGCAATCTTAACCAATTCAAGTTCCAAATTTTTGTTTTTAAAAACACTTGCAATACAATAAATTACTTTATTTGCTTTGTCAAAAATAAAATCATCATCCGTATTGCCGTTAATAGACTTTAAATTAAATCTTTTTATTAACTCAAAATTATCATAATTATAAATTGCAAAGCCACCTATTGTGTTTTTGACTATGATTATACCCAAATCATCATCAAAAAGCATTTGATTAGGATGTTTTAAATTATCAAGAACTTTGATTTTTTTTAATTTATTAGCGACATCAAAGATCTTCACTTTACTGCCTATACAATACAATAAAGACCTCTTTTGATCAAGCATTAGATCATGTACTGATATTTTAATAACCTTTTCCATTTTTATTACCATCAAGAAAATACATTCATTATAGAAAGCAAAACTTTTAAAACAACTAAAGTACTGTTAACTGCAAAAGTTTTCCATCTTTCTTATAAAAACATGCATTGACAGAACTACAATAGTTATTAGTATGTAATTTAGCATGAAATCTTTGCTTTAAAGATACTATGTTCCTTTCATCAGTTTCTGGATCAATATTTACAGATCTTAAAACTTTTCATGCTGATTCAGCCTTGTCAGCATTTTTTGCAACAATATGATGTTTATTAATTTTGATGACTTAGTCAATTTTTCCCACCAATTTGCCATCGCACTTTTAGCTGCTTTAAAAAAATCTGTTATTGCGTCATAGATATTTTCTAATACATATTCAATTTCTTTAGGATAAAAAATTAATAAAAAAGCTAAACATACAAGTGCGGTTATTAATTATAATTAAAAGTATTTGATGTTAATTCTTCTTTTTCATTGTAATTAAAAGAAAAATCAAAATTATTTCCTTTAATTCCTGTTATAGTATCATCATCAGTTATTGTATATGTTGTTGTTGAACCAGTAATCAGATTGATTTCTTTTGCTAATTCTTCAGAATATATATATTTAAAAGCAATATTGTCGTTATAAGAAACAGAAGAATAGCGATTAAAATCATCATAAGCATATTCTACATACTGACCATTAGCATATGTTGTTTTAATTAAATATTATTTATATCATATTGGTTTTCGTACTGTTTTTGACCGTTAACAGTTCCATATAAAAAGTTATCATCATCATATGTAAATTGATAAATAATACCAATACCATTATTGTCAATATATATTAAATTGCCGTTTTCATCGTAATTATATTCATTAATAACATTTTGAGAAGTACTAAGATTAGATTTTGAAGATAATCCTATTAATTTTAAAATTTTACAATATTATAAACAAGTATTGTTATTGTGTCAATAGTTATACAAAAAAACATATTTTTTGATTGTAAAAAACAGCGGTAGAAACTACCGCTGTTTTGACTTTTAAAATCAATTTTTTTAGATACTCTTTAATAAAGAAGATGCCGTTGATACAAACTCTTGCATTTGCTCAATCTGATTATTTTCTATAAATTCTACTATTTTAGAACCGATTATTATGCCGTCAAAATATTTGCCAAGTTCTTTTATATGTTCGATTTTTGATATGCCAAAACCTACCGCTTTTGGCAAAGAAATCGAACCATATATATTATGCAAGTTGTGGTCTATTGATTCCCTTGCTCCGGTAACGCCAAAAGAACTTATGCAATACACAAAACCAGACGCTTTTTTGGTAATCATCTCTATTCTTGATTCAGATGTAGGTGCAACTAAAGGGATATAATCTATACCATGTTTTTGCGCACTAGGTTCAAATTCCGCACTCTCTTCATAAGACACATCAGGCAAAATTATTCCATCACCGCCTATTGCATTTAATTTTTCAAAGAACCTGTCTATTCCATAACAGAATACGGTGTTAGCATACGCCATAATAACTATTGGTATTTGACTGACTTTTCGTATCTTTTGAACCAATTCTAAATAATCATCAGTAATATAATTATTTTTTAGCGCTCTGCAGCCGGCTTTCATTATTGCGCTGCCGTCTGCCGACGGATCTGAAAATGGAATACCCAATTCAATAATGCCCGCTCCTGCCTTTTCAAGCTTCAAAACATAATCAAGCGTTGAATCAAGATCGGGATCTCCAGCCATTATATATGTTATCAAAACCTTGCCTTTTTCAAAAGCTTCGCTTATTCTACTCATAAAGCATATCTCCTTTATATCTTGCTATATGCGCAACGTCCTTATCTCCTCGGCCCGAAAGATTGCAAACAATTATCTCATCCTTAGACATTTTGGGTGCTTGTTCCAAAACATAAGCTAGCGCGTGCGAACTCTCTATAGCTGGAATAATTCCTTCCGTTCTTGATAACACTTCAAAAGCATTGATCGCTTGGTCGTCTGTAACTGCATAATACTCAGCTCTGCCGATATCTCTCAAATAACAGTGTTCAGGCCCAACGCCAGGATAATCCAGTCCTGCTGAAATTGAATAAACTGGCGCAATATTGCCTTGTTCATTTTGGACGAAATAAGCTTTCATTCCATGGAAAATTCCTTGAGTGCCTTTGGTCAAGGTAGCCGCATGTAAATCAGTATCCACACCTTTTCCTGCAGCTTCCAATCCGACAAGTCTTACTGATTTGTTTTCCAAAAATTCATAAAAAGCACCTATTGCATTGCTTCCGCCGCCTACACAAGCGCAAACAATATCCGGAAGCCTGCCTTCAGCTTGAAAAATCTGCTCCTTAATTTCTGCACTTATAACTTTTTGGAAATCTCTAACCATTTTTGGATAAGGATAAGGTCCCATGGCAGAGCCTATGACATAATAAGTATCCTGAATCCTTGCCACCCATTCTTTCATGGCTTCATTAACCGCATCTTTTAATGTCTGTGTTCCGCTTGTTACTGCTACCACTTCTGCGCCCAATAATTTCATGCGATAGACATTAAGTGCTTGACGGATTGTATCTTCCTTTCCCATAAAAATAGTGCATTGCATACCAAACAACGCAGCAACCGTAGCCGTAGCGACTCCATGCTGTCCTGCACCCGTTTCTGCGATAACACGCTTTTTGCCCATTCGCTTAGCCAAAATAACCTGACCTAAAACATTGTTGATCTTATGGGACCCCGTATGATTAAGGTCTTCACGCTTTAGATAAATCTTGGCTCCGCCCAAGTCTTGAGTTAGCTTTGTTGCGTAATACAATAGTGAAGGTCTGCCGGCGTATTTTTGCAACAATTCATTATATTCTGTCCAAAAAGATGGATCGCTGCTTATTTTTTCATACTCCTCAGACAGTTCGTTTAGCGCAGACATTACAGTTTCGCCTACATACTGACCGCCAAAAATTCCAAACCTTGTCTTATCCATTTCGCACCGCCTTTATTAATTCTTTTATTAAAACTTCATCTTTATTTCCGTTTCTTTCCGCGCCGCTGCTTATATCTATACAATAAGGCTTTTTTGTAAGCGCCTTATTGATATTGTCAATATTGATTCCGCCTGCCAAAAAAGTATTATGTAAATCAAAATCAATCAAATCCCAATCAAAACTTTGTCCGCTTCCGCCTTTGTGGTTATCAAGCATAATATAATCGCTTTTTAAAAAGGCAGGAATATGAGCTTTTATCATATATGCTTTTATAACCTGACAGCCTAATTTTTTTACACTGTCTATATAATTTTGATCTTCTTCTCCATGCAGCTGGACAATATCAACGACACCCATATCGACTGCTCTAACTATTTCGTCTTTATTGGAATTTTGAAAAACCCCAACTGCTTTTATACCCTTATTCAATCTTTGCTTAAAAGCTTTTGCTTCACTTATTGATACATACCTTTTAGAATTAGGAACAAACACAAATCCAACATAATCTGGCATATAGGTGTTGACAATGTCTATATCATCATGTGTTCTTAATCCGCAAAGTTTGATTTTGGTCATAATGTTTATACCCTTAGGCTTTTTAACAAATCGCTGATTTTTGCACTTCTTGAAAACGCCGTTCCTATAAGCGCGGCATCTGCTCCCAAGGATTTTATATATCTTGCATCTTCTGGTGTTTTTATGCCGCTTTCAGAAACCTTTATATATTCGCTAGGAATGTATTTGATAAGCTTTTCTGTTGTAGTAATATCAACCAAAAAAGTCTTTAGATCTCGATTATTTATTCCTATAATATTAGCTCCTAAGTCCAGCGCCTTATCTAGTTCCTGTCTGTTATGTACTTCTACCAGTGCCTCAAGTCCAAGTTCTTTTGATAGACGATAAAATCTTTTTAGTTCATCATTATTTAAAATTCCACAAATAAGCAGTATAGCATCGGCGTTTATAACCGCTGTTTTTATAACGTCATATTCGTCCAAAATAAAGTCTTTTCTCAAAATAGGAAGATTAGATTTTTCTTTGAACTCTTTTATATAGCTTTCATCGCCCAAAAAATATTTTTTTTCTGTCAAAACACTTATAGCCGCCGCCTGCCCTTGAATCTGATCCAAAAAATAATCAATTTTTAAATCACTGTTGATCACTCCCTCAGAAGGCGAGGCTTTTTTGAATTCTGTGATTATATTCAGCTTATCATTGATTTTTAGATTTTTAAAAAACAGGTTGTCAGCTAAAGGTTTTTTAATATTAGCTTCCAAAATCTTCAGCGGCATGCATTCTTTTTCCTGAGCTATTTGCTTCCTTTTGTTATTTATAACCTGAGCTAACAAATCATTTATTGGTTGCATCTATAAATTCCTGTAATTTTTTATAAGCGTTTCCGCTGTCTATACTTTCTCTCGCCAATTCAACACAATCTTTAATAGATTTTTTAAGTACAGTCTTAATCGCAAGGGCGCTGTTCATAATAACAGTATCTCTAGGCGCGCCTTTTTCGCCCTGTAAAACTCTCAATGCAATTTGCTTATTGGCAGCAGCGTCTGCACCGATTATATCTTCTAGGTTGCAAGGACTAAATCCAAAATCTTTAGGAGTAAGCGTATAACTGATCACATCGCCGTCTCTTACTTCGCATATATAAGTCGTGCCGGCTGGATTAACTTCATCAAGACCATTTTCGCCATGAACAACTATTCCATGATCAACGCCTATCTTTCCTAACACCTCTGCAAAAGGCTTCAAAAGCGTACGGTCATATACACCTATAAGAGCATATTTTGTTGAAGCGGGGTTTGACAGCGGTCCCAAAATATTAAAAATAGTTCTTACACCCAGTTCACGCCTAACATTTCCAGCGAATTTCATAGAAGTGTGATAAACAGGCGCGTACAAAAACGCCAGATTAATGGAGTCATAGACTTGCTGCATTTTTTGATGTGGAATATCAATTTTTACACCTAATGCTTCAAAAACATCAGCACTTCCACATCTGCTGGATACTGACTTGTTGCCATGTTTTGCGACTTTTATATTGCAGCCTGCCGCTACCACTGCTGATACTGATGACACATTAAATGTATTAAGTCCGTCGCCGCCTGTACCTACTATATCTAAAGCATCAGCTGCATCAAACTTTATTGCCTTTTCACGCATTGCCAAAGCAGAACCTGCTATTTCATCAATTGATTCACCCTTTACTTTTAGTGCCGTAAGATAAGAAGCCAAAACAGTATCGCTTACTTCGCCGCTCATTATTTTTATCATTGCATCTCTTGCTTCGTCTTGTGTCAGATTATTTTTTTCTACTATTTTCTTTAAAAAATCTTTCATTATATAACCTCCAAAAAATTCTTGATTATCTTATTTCCGTATTCCGTCAATATAGATTCGGGATGAAATTGCAAACCGTAAACCTTATTGTTAGCATGTTCTATTCCCATAACTACACCGTCTTCATCAATAGCAGTTACAACCAAATCTTTAGGCAAATCCTCAACAATAAGCGAATGATATCGTCCGGCAAAAAACTCTTTGGGCAAACCTTGAAAAAGCTTGGAGTCTTTCAAAACCTTTATTACTGTCTTTTTTCCATGATAGATTTTTGAGGCACCAACAACTTTTCCGCCATATGTCAGCCCTATTGCCTGATGTCCAAGACAAATACCCAATATAGGAATGCGTTCGCCAAAATGCTTAATAATATCAATTATTATACCAGCATCTTTCGGATGTCCAGGACCTGGACTTATCACTATATGAGACGGATTCATCTTTTCTATATCAGATAAGGTTATTTGGTCATTTCTAGCTATCGTAATATCGGAATTAATTATAGCCATATACTGATATAAATTGTAAGTGAAGCTGTCATAATTGTCTATCAATAAAATCATTTTACTGCCTCGTCAACTGCGGCTAATACCGCTTTTGCTTTGTTTAAGGATTCTTCATACTCTTTTTCAGGATCACTGTCAAGTACAATTCCGCCGCCTGATTGAACACTGATTTTGTCCTTATATTTTACAATAGTGCGAATAGCAATACAGCAATCCATATTTCCGTTGTATCCAAAATAACAGATTGCTCCGCCATAGATGCCGCGTGCTGAAGGCTCAAGTTCGTCTATAATCTGCATTGCACGAATTTTGGGAGCGCCTGACAATGTGCCAGCAGGCAGCACTGCGCCCAAAGCATCTATTATATGAACTCCCTCTTTCAGCTTGCCTGCCACAACGCTAGTTAGGTGCATAACATGAGAAAACCTTTCTACGTTAAGATAATTTCTCACTTCTATACTGCCAATTTTGGATATCTTGCCTATGTCATTTCGCCCTAAATCAACCAGCATATCGTGTTCTGCTATTTCTTTAGGATCATTTAAAAGTTTTTGTTCCAAAAGCTTATCTTCCTCCTCTGTTATCCCACGTCTTGTCGTACCAGCTATTGGATAAGTGATAACCTCATCGCCAACAATATGAATAAGCGTTTCAGGCGAACACCCAGCGATTTCAAGTTCCTCTGTTTTTATATAATAAAGATAAGGAGAAGGATTGATACGTCTTAAACTTCTATAGACATCAAAAAGATTACCCTCAAAATTTGCACAAAATCTTTGAGAGGGTACTACCTGAAAAATATCGCCTTTTTTGATATATTCTTTTGCCTTTATAACATTATTAATATATCTTTCTTTGGTAATATTTGATTTAAAAACAGGCGGCTTGAAATTTTCTTTAGTAATCTTAACCTGAGATTGAATAATGTTTTCTAATTTTTCTAGCACAAACTGACATCTAGAATATTCTGTTTCAAAATCGCAGTCAGAATTAATATTGGCTATCAGATAAAGATATTGCTCATAATGGTCAAACACAATAAGTTCATCAAAAAACATAAGCTTGATATCAGGAAGATCATCTGTTTTGGGCGAATTGAACTTAATCGCGTTATCAAAATACTTGGCACTTTCATAGCCAAAATATCCGACAGCACCGCCTGTAAAGACGGGCAATCCATCAATGCGCGGAGAATTGTATTTATCAAACAAAATCTTCAAGCGTTCAATAGCATTATCATAAATCTCAACTTTGCCGTCTTGAATTTCTTTTAGCTTTCCGTCTTGTATTTCTACAGTTAATTTTGGATCAAGTCCCAAAAAAGAATATCTTGACCACCTTTTTTCTTTGACGCTTTCAAAAAGGTAATAATTATCGCTTACCTGTGCTATTTTTTGCAATAATAAAACAGGCGTGTAAAAATCCGCATAAATTTTTTTAAAAATAGGAACTTTGCCAAAACTTTGGCACAAATCAAAAATCTCTGCCTTATGCACTAAAACTGAACTCCTCTATTACTAATCTATACTTTACTAAACTAAAACTATAATAATAGTATATTCAGACAAAAGGTTGTTGTCAATATTTTTATATAAATTTATTATTTTTTTATAAAAATTTTATTTTATTAATCACCTATAAATTATTAATCACCTATAAAAAAAGCCTTTAATATCTAAAGGCTTTTTTTAGCTAAATGTTATGTATTAATTCTTATCGATTATAAGTTTTTTTCTAAAAACCAAAAGCGCTAAAGTCAATAAAGCAACCGCATAAAGCGAAACTACCAATAGTGGAATCAAAATCTTTGAAAATTGTCCGTTGATTGCATAAACAGCCAAATCTACAGCATGTGCAAAAGGAAAGATATATGCAACAGTTACAAACGCGCCTTTCATAATGCGAAGCGGAAAAAACATTCCGCCTAAGATTACCGCTAAATTTATTATAAGCGAAGAAATTCCACCAACCGCCTTATCTGAAAATACTGAGCCAATTAATATACCCAAAGCCAAAAACATAACTGCTGAAGGTATAAACACTATAATCGCCAATAGCAAATTGACGCTGATCTTAAGTCCAAAAATCATAGAGACCAAAAAGCAAATGATTACTTGAGCCATAGCAAGAGGCAGCATAGGCATCAAATATCCGAAAATGAAGTCTTTTGTAGTCATAGGTGTTGTTCTAAGTCTTGTTACAAAAGAAGAAGTGCGATCTTTCGAAATTAACATACCAATAAATAATGTGCAAAATGAAAAGCTGAATATAGTAATACTTGCAGCAAGATTGTCAATTTTAAATTGCGGCGTTGCATCTAAAACATTTTTGCCCATACTAAAAATCAGAATTTCAAAAAACAACAGCAAAACGATAGGAAATGCTATCAAAAATATTAGGCTTAGAGGATCTCTCAAGATTTCTTTTATATTTCTTTTTGCAAAAACCATTGCTTTCATATTTTTCAGTTCTCCTTTGTTGCCAATGCTACAAACGCTTCTTCAAAATCTGTCGTATGAGCCATTTCTTTTAGTTCTTGTGCGGAACCTTGTGCAACTAATTTGCCTTTTGCCATAATGCCAATTCTATCAGACAAGTTTTCAGCTTCTTCCATGTAATGCGTAGTCAAGATAATCGTAGTATTTCCTTTCAAGCTGCCGATGATTTTCCATAATTCATGCCTTGCTAGCACATCAAGCCCCAATGTAGGCTCATCCAAAAACAAAATCTTAGGACTTGTTACAAGCGCCATTGCAATGCTAAGCCGTCTTTGATATCCGCCGGATAAATTTTTGGCTTTTTTGCTTTCTAAATCAATTAGCTTTAATCTTGTTATAACCTCATCGGTTCTTTGTTTTAATTCTGCTTTCTCAAATCCATAAATCTCAGCTATTAATTCAATATTTTCTCTGACCGTAAGATTAGGAGCGACTGCTGTTTCTTGCGGTGATACGCCTATAAGCTGTTTGATTTTCTGAGCCTGTGTTTTGGGGTCATACCCCATAATTGAAATATCGCCTTGTGTAGGATTGATAAGACAAGACAGCATTTTTATAGTTGTTGTTTTGCCTGCGCCATTGACACCCAAAAGCGCATATAACTCTCCTTGCATAATTTCCAAACACAAGTCATTTACAGCGATAACATCACCAAATTGTTTTTTTAGTCTATCTGTTTTTATTGCTATCATTTTTTCTTACTCCAAAAATTTATTCATCTTTTTTATTAAGGATGCTGTCAGCCACCGCTTGAAAAATTTCAGTTTTTATCAATGCCAAACCACCTTGATTAATATCTCCAAGCATAAGCAAGCTGTCGCCCGGTTTTATATCAAACACCTCTCTAGCTTCTTTTGGAATAACAATCTGCCCTTTTTCTCCAACCTTACAAACTCCAAAAATATATCTGCCAGAATTCTCTTTCATTTTGACCTCATAATTAGATTAGTTATACTTTTCATACTTATTATACATTATAAATATTTTATACTCAAGAGCTTTTATATAAGAAATCATAAAAAAAAGGCAATAGTTT
>DATCJR010000018.1 GCA_036562685.1 Clostridia bacterium
AAGGGATTTGGCTGAAGTTGCGGTAAGACTTGTCAAGGAAGAAAAGTTCCAAGAAGTTGAAAAAAAGGCAAAAGACATTGCCGAAAGAAAGGTTGCGGAAGCAATATATAACGAAAGGAAAAAAGGCAACGAATCTCCCGAGCCTATTTTGAAAGACCAGATTTTAGCTGACTTACAAGCCGGCAAACTTAACAAAACCACTGTGGAAATAGCTGTTATTGACAGACCTAAGGCAATGGAAATCGTGCCTGGCATGGGAGCGGCTATAGATTTGAGCGAAATAATGGGCGGAATAATGCAGACCAAACGTCGCAAAAATCGCCGCATGACAGTAGAAGACGCATTAAAAACAATCATAGAAGAAGAAAGCGAAGCTATGATAGATATGGATGCTATCAATGCCGAAGCTATAAGACGCGCAGAACAAGAAGGTATAATCTTTATTGATGAAATTGATAAGATTGTGGGCAACGGCAACTCCAACGGCCCGGATGTTTCTAGAGAAGGCGTTCAAAGAGATATTTTGCCTATCGTCGAAGGTTCTACGGTCAATACAAAATACGGAGCAATCCGCACCGATTATATTTTGTTTATAGCATCTGGTGCTTTCCACATAAGCAAGGTTGAGGATCTGATACCTGAATTACAAGGCAGATTTCCTATACGAGTAGAGCTTGACAATCTGACCAAGCAGGATTTTATAGATATCCTGACCAAAACAGATAATGCTATAACCAAGCAATATGTAAGTTTGCTTGAAGTGGATAATGTAAGACTTATCTTCAAAGATGACGCCATTGCAGAAATCGCAGAAATTGCAGCACTTGAAAATGAAACCAGCGAAAATATCGGCGCAAGACGCTTGCATACTATTTTGGAATATCTGTTAGAAGACATATCCTTTAATGCAGGTGGAGATCATCCTATGGTCGATGTGGTTATTGATAAAAAGTATGTTGACGAGCATTTGAAAAACACTATTAAAAAATACGATTTGAAAAAATACATTTTATAAAAATTAATATTTGATTAATAAAAGCGGTTCAAAAGAATTCTTTTGAACCGCTTTTTTATATTATAATGATACTTATGCACATTATGAGCGGGAGGATAAAAATCATGGCAAAATATGAAAAAACTATTTCAGGTAATTTAGAACAAGTAGCACATCGTTTGCAACAAAAAATCCTTAGCAGCGTATTGTCAATGAACTTGGTTGATGAAAGTCACTATGAACATGAAGATTTTAAAGTTATCGTTCAGGTTTATGATAAATACTTTTATAGGAATAAAAGCAGAGCAAGCTTGACTTTGACACTGGTCAATCATAATAATGATATTTTTGTTTCAGCTATAGGTGCAGGCGGAGGACAAGGCATTATCTTTAACTTCAGTCTGGGTGCAGAAGACGAAATGATGGATGTTGTAAAAGATTGCATAGAGGATATAGATTAATTTGAGCATTTAATAGTGATGATTGGAATATGCGGCTTATTATTAAATCGAAAAGAAATAACGCTGTTGCCTATTCCTCGCGACACAATCATTTTGACATCGATTGATTCATACAAGCCCGAATCATATTTTGGGAAAAAGCCTTGATTTGGGGCATAAAAACCTTTGCCAAAAAATCTAAATTGACCGCCATGCGCATGTCCTGTAAGCACCAGATGCGGTTTTATAGTGTTAAAATCAGAAATATAATTTGGCCATTTTTCTGGTCTGTGAGCCAATAGTATTCTGTAATTATTTTCAAGTTCTTGATTGTCGCTAAAAAGATTTGAGTAAAAATTCATATTATCTATAATACCCATAATTGTTACTCTTGTGTTACGGATAGTGATATTAACGCTTCTGTTATTTAGGATAACAACATCATTTTCAATAAGACCTTTATATAACAGGTCTGCATCCTTATGACCTTTTTCGTGGTTTCCGTTTACATAATATATGGGCGCAATAGATTTTAACTTTTTAATAAAATTGATTGCGCCGCAATTGTCTATTTTTGCGCTTTGGTCTATCAGATCTCCAGTAATAGCTATTATATCAGGGCTTTCTTGCTGCAGTTTTTCTAGCATTTTGGAGATATTTACTTTTATTTTTGGGAAATGCAAATCCGAAAGATGTATTATTTTTATATCAAAGACATCAGAATTATCGTTAATGTCATAATTGATAATATAATTTTCATAGACAATGTTTTTATTGTCTATAAATGTTGCCAATAAGATTATTAATGTTACAAAAACAGCGGCAGCTATTAAGACTATTATTTTTAAACGTTTTTTCATCTAAAACTACAATTTTCCTATAATTTTGATTTTATTTTGTATAAGAGTTTATGTCAAGGCTAAAAACCTTATAATAATCTGTGTTTTTTGGACATGTATTGATTTTTTGTGTATATTAGGATACACTAATTAATAGTTGTAATTAATAGTTGAAATTTTGTAGGAGTAATAAATATGAAAGTAGTATTGGATTGGAAAACCGCGCAAGAGTTTGTAACGGATGCGTTTGTAGGCGTAGGCGTACCTAGAGAAGATGCCGAAATCTGCACAGACGTTTTGTTGGAATCAGACAGAAGAGGTATAGAATCTCACGGCGTCAACAGATTTAAGCCTATATACATAGACAGAATTTTAGCCAAGATTCAAAATCCTGTA
>DATCJR010000019.1 GCA_036562685.1 Clostridia bacterium
ATTTTTTTATGTTCCCGTAGCTCAGCTGGATAGAGCACCGCCCTCCTAAGGCGGGTGTCGGACGTTCAAATCGTCTCGGGAACGCCATAAAAAAAGACCTATAGATTAGGTCTTTTTTTTATTTAAGAATATCACGATTAAATATTGGACTATATTTTTTAGCTATATTACTTTGTTAACAATTTGATTGTTTTTTTAGGGTTATTAGATATAATTAATATGGTTATATTGTATAAATAAATTTGAGAGGTACAGGATGAAAAAATTCTTATGGGGTACGGCAACCGCAGCTTATCAAATAGAAGGTGCGTATAACGAAGACGGCAAAGGCTTGTCCATATGGGATGAGTTTAGCAAAGAACCAGACAAGATTTTTCAAAATCATAATGGTGATATCGCTTGTGATTTTTATCATAGATTTGAAAGCGATATAGAATTATTAAAAGAACTAGGTATAAACTCCTATAGATTTTCTATAAGCTGGCCCAGAGTTTTGCCACAAGGCACAGGCAAAGTCAATCAAAAAGGCCTTGACTTTTATAACAAGATTTTGGACTTGTTGCTAGAAGCTGACATTATTCCGTTTGTTACGCTTTATCATTGGGATATGCCTTATGAGTTAAATCTAAAAGGCGGGTTTCTCAACAATGATTTTTCGGATTGGTTTTGCGAATATACTCAAGTAATACTAAAAGCTTTTCAAAACAAAGTAAAATACTATGCTACCTTTAACGAGCCGCAATGCATAATTGGTTTGGGCTATGGCAAAGGCGAGTTTGCCCCAGGCTACAAAGTATTACAAAAAGAAAGGCTAAGAGCGGCTCACAACCTTTTGGTGTCCCACGCAAAGTCCGCTCAAGCAATAAAAAGTCACAACTCTGACATTCAAGTCGGATTGGTTACTTGCGGCACAGCATTTTATCCTTGGCAAGCAACTCAAAAAAATATCCAAATTTTACCTTTAGCTTATCAAAGCCAATATGACGAAAGTTCAATATTGCTATACACTGATCCAATCTTTTTGGGCAAATACCCTGAACAATGCTATCGTGAAGTTCCTGAGTTTTATGATAATATCAACCCTCAGGACTTAAAACTTATTTCTACGCCTGTGGATTATCTTGGTATTAACAACTATGAAGGAATGCCCGTTGTAGCAGACGACGACAACGGTTTCAAAATCATAAAAAGAGATGACGGGTTTGCTAAGACCGATATGGGTTGGGCGGTAGAAGAAGACGGATTATATTGGCTGAGCAGATTTTTGTATGAAAGATATAATAAGCCTATATACATAACCGAAAATGGTATGGCCAACAACGATTGGGTGCATATGGATGGATGCGTACACGATCCACAACGCATAGATTATTTGCAACGCTATATAGGCAAGGTACAACAAGCCATAAAAGACGGCATAGATATTAGGGGGTATTTTGTTTGGAGCTTTATGGATAATTTTGAATGGGCAAGCGGTTATGCAAAACGCTTTGGGCTTATACATATTGATTACAAGACACAAAAGCGCACCCCAAAAGACTCTTTTTATTGGTATAAAGATTTTATCCAAAAGAATATTTAATATACTAATGCTGATATATTTAGATAATAAAACAATATTATCAAAATTAATAGGTTTCTTTATTAATATGATTTTGATATAATTTATATATTATTTAATTATATTTTTTATTTTTATTAGGATAAGGTGAAATGAAAAATATCAGCGTTAATAATTTGCTAAGGCCCAAAGAGGTTTTTGCCGAAGGTTTATGTTTTTATAAAGTTTTTTTAATTTTTGTTTTTGGCTGCATTTTCGGAACATATTACGAACAAGTTTTAAAATTAATCGC
>DATCJR010000020.1 GCA_036562685.1 Clostridia bacterium
TTGTATAACTGTATCATTAGCGATCAACTCATTGCCGCTTATCTTGATATCCCAAACAAACATATTAAAAGTGATAACAGCAATTATCGCGACCGCAAATCCAACAATTAACCCCAGCCTTTGGGTTACTAGGGTTTTCAAACTATGTAAAAAACTCCAACGAGATAATACAACGACATTATACCATAAGGGTTTTAGGTAAACAAACAGTTTTTTAAGCATTTTATCCGTAACGCAAACAATAACAACTCTATGAGAAACACGTGTAACATCATATAAAACTATGCCGCTATTAATCAATCCGTTTAGCAAACGGTCTATATTAAGTCCCGTTATCTCAACTTTGTTTTTGCCTGATATATAATCTGCTATTTTTTTAAACATCTATATATACCTTTTCTTCTTACTTGTTTACGCTGACTGAAGTTATATCGCCTGTTATTATCAAATCATCATTGCTTAGGTGTTTTATTACTAAATTTTCTCCTGTAACGACAAGCAACTCTTTGCCTATCTTCAATTCAAGGCTTTGAGAACTAAAAAACCTTATTCCCTTATGTCCTGCAACATATACAGCACGACCAGCAAAAACAGTATATCGATATTGCATAATAATATCGGCAGGCAAGTCAATAAGTTTTGACAGCTCTGTCATAAAATCCATATACTTCTACACCTAATCAATTAATACTATTTATTTTATGATTGTGTAGCATATAATTAGAAGTCTAATAGAATCAAAAATAAGGACATAAAATAATTAAAATCATAATAATTTAGAAATTACTGTTTTTTGATGATTTACTCACAATATTAAAAAAACATTTTCAATTATTGCTAAACAATTACTATTATGATATAATATAAAAATAAAAAAGAACTTTTGGAGGTTGACATGGGGGATAAAATCCTTTCTAAGGAACTAATATCAAGACTTCCTAGATATTTCAGATATCTCGATGACTATATGAATGTTGGAATCAAAAAGGTTTCATCAGGAGAATTATCACATAAGATGAATGTTACTGCATCTCAAATTAGACATGACCTTGGACATTTTACAATTTCAGGACAACAGGGTTATGGATATAATGTTAAAGAACTATATGAAGAGATAAAGAAAGTTTTGGGACTAGATAAAGAAAAAAAGGTGATAATTGTAGGCGCTGGTAATATGGGAAAAGCACTTATATCACATAGAATGTTTAGAAACCGTGGCTTTAAACTGATAGGCGCTTTCGATGTAGTGGAAATGCCTGATATTAACGGATGTCATGTTTATCATATAAGTGAATTGCCTGAATTTGTAAAACAAAATAATCCTGACCTTGCTATTTTGTGCGTACCTTCTCAAGAAGGTTCAATCGTAGCAAAACAGCTTGTAGATGCAGGTATCAAAGCAATTCTTAATTTCTGTTATGTAGATCTTGATGTTCCAGACGATGTAATAGTAGAAAATGTACATCTAAGAGACAATCTAATGGTGCTTGCATATAAATACGATAATATGATTAATGAATAAAATAACCCCGGCAT
>DATCJR010000021.1 GCA_036562685.1 Clostridia bacterium
TTATAGAAATGTTATTATTGGATTAATCACACTAAGCATAATAGTTTTGATAATAGATATAATTAGACGATTTGTTTTGTAATTTAAATGAATAATTTTTATCAAAGAGTATATGATGCTGTAAAGCGTATTCCCAAAGGCAAGGTTTGTACATATGGAGTTATCGCCTTTATGGCTGGAAGTCCAAGAGCAAGCCGTGTAGTAGGTTATGCGCTTCATCATAATCCAGATCCCCAAAACATCCCTTGTCACAGAGTAGTAAACCGTCAAGGACGGCTAGCCCCTGCATTTGCTTTTGGCGGAATCCAAGTTCAAAAGCAGCTTCTTGAACATGAAGGAGTTAAGGTTAGCGATGACGGTTACGTTGATTTGGATATTTATATGGATTGGGTAAAAGAGATATAAAAACTTTTTTAATTAAGTGCAAAAGTTCTTTATTTTATAGATATCTAATATGTAATCATACATTTTTTTACCATTTGATGATTATTGTCAGTAAATTTTTTTGATGTTATAATTTATATGTTTTTATATTTTATGGAGTTAAATTATGATTTTGATTACAGGGGCTAGAGGACATATAGGCAATACTTTGCTGTACAAATTAGCCCAAGAATATGGCAAGGATAATCTTAGGATTTTTGTAAGAAGTCAGAAAGACATAGATTATATAAAAGACCTTGCTGGCGAAATTGTCATAGGCGATATAAGAAATTATCAAGATGTACTTAACGCTGTAAAAGGCTGTAAATATGTTTTTCATACAGCAGCATTAATAAGCTTAGGCAAAAAGGTTACAAAAGAGTTATATGACACCAATGTTTTGGGTACCCAAAACATTATTAATGCTTGTTTAAATTGTGGTGTTAAAAGACTTATCTATACAAGCAGTGTTGAAGCATTATGGACTCCTAAGCAAGGAAAGATCACCGAAGTCCATGCAGATATAAAGGACGTTGACGGTGCATATGCTTATACTAAGATTTTGGCGGATAGAGAAATACAAAAGGGAAGAGAACAAGGTCTTGACATAATAGCTGTTTATCCCTCCGCTGTTATTGGTCCTAGAGATTATAAAGGTTCGTATTCAAAAAAGATAATTTCATACTATAAATCAAAGTTTTGGCTGAAATTTTATTTTAAGGGTGAATATAATTTTGTGGATGTTGAAGACGTGGCGGATGCGTTAAAAAACGCAATGACGGTAGAAACACACCGCAATGATTATATCTTAGCCAACCAAAAACAAAATATTAAGCAAATAGCCAAGCTGATAAGCAATGCGGCAAAAACTAATAGTGTATATATTCGTGTTCCATATTTTTTGGTGCTGTCCTTTGCTTTCTTATCTAATATATTTATGAAATTATTTGGAAAAACAGCAGTTTTTAACCCATATTCTATTTCAATATTACGAAGGAATTGTGATTTTAATATACAAAAGGCCAAGGATGATTTGAATTTTAATCCAAAAGATCTTAGTCAAACATTGATTGATACAGTCAATTGGCTCAAAAAGCGATAATTGATTGGTAATTTTTTGTATTTATAAAAACTTTATTGATTTATTATGCAAAAGACTTGCAATCCATTTAGAGTGTGTTAGAATAATGAATAAAAATGGATAGAGATACCGCGCAAAAAATTATAGATATATTAGAACAAAATTACGGCATTCCAAGTACAGCTCTTAGATATAATAATGAGTTTGAGCTGCTTGTTGCAGTGATTTTGAGTGCTCAATGTACAGACGAACGCGTAAACAAAGTTACACCGGCACTATTTGAACGCTTTGGCACGCCTCAAAAGATGGCGGAAGCCGACATAGAAGAAATAAAAAAACTTATTTTTTCTTGCGGTTTTTATAATAACAAAGCCCAAAGCCTAAAAAGTGCATCTCATGATTTGGTTGAGCGTTTTGGCGGCAAAGTTCCAAATACTCGTGAAGAACTTATGAGTTTAAGGGGAGTAGGCAGAAAAACAGCCAATGTAGTTTATGCGGTGGCTTTTGGCGGGCAGGCTATGCCGGTGGATACCCATGTTTTTAGAGTTTCGCATAGATTGGGGTTTAGCAATGCTACCACGCCCGAAAAAACAGAAACAGATATAGTAAATTTATTAGATAACAAACAACTGACCAAATCACATCATTTGTTTATAACGCACGGCAGGCAAGTATGCCATGCTAGAAATCCAAAATGTGAAGTATGTTGTGTAAAGGAGTTATGTGCTTTTTATGAACAAAATTTTATCAAAGCGTAAACTTGCAGAAAATATTATTGAATATATATTTGATGCTCCCAAAGTCGTTCGTCATGCCAAAGCAGGACGGTTTGTCATATTGCGAGTTGACGAAAAAGGAGAGAGAGTCCCTTTTTCTATTTGCGATACCAATGCCCAAAAAGGAACACTTACTTTGCTTATACAGACATTGGGCGCTTCTACTATGAAGTTAGCAAAACTTGAAGCAGGCGACAGCGTCAGCGATATTACAGGACCTTTGGGAACACCTTCTCATCTTGACGCATATTCCAATCCTGTATTAGTAGGCGGAGGAATAGGTTGTGCTGATGTCTATCCTCAGGCCAAAATGTTTAAGGCTTTGGGCAGACCTTGCGATGTAATAATAGGCGCAAGAAATAAAGATTTGATTTTGTATGAAAACGAATTCAAAGCAGTCAGCAAAAACCTTTATCTAACAACTGATGACGGAAGTTATATAAGAAAAGGCTTTGTAACTGATGTTTTGAAAGAACGCATTGAACAAGGCGGCAATTATGATGTTGTGTTTGCGGTAGGACCTGTTCCTATGATGAAAGCAATTTGCAATTTGACCAAAAATTATAATATAAAAACAATAGTCAGCATGAACACATTGATGGTTGACGGTACAGGAATGTGCGGATGCTGCCGTGTTACTGTAGGCGGTGTTACAAAGTATGCTTGCGTTGACGGTCCCGAATTTGATGGACATCTGATTGATTGGGATGAAGCGATTAACCGTTCTAAAATATATAAGAATTATGAAGCTGAGCATATATGCCGTCTGACTGGTGAGAAGAGGTAAGGAGAAATAAAATGGTAAAACGCGATAGACAAAAACAAAAAGAACTTGCACCGTTAGATAGAATAAAGACTTTTGAAGAAGTAAGCTGTACCTTTGATGACGAAACAGCGGTATTGGAAGCGCAAAGATGCCTTCAATGCAAAAATGCACCTTGTATAAAGGGCTGTCCTGTCAATATCAATATTCCTGCTTTTATTAAGCAGCTTACGCTTAACGATCAAAAAGGCGCAATAGATATAATAAGACAAAGCAACAATCTCCCTGGAGTTTGCGGAAGAGTTTGCCCTCAAGAAGAACAATGTGAAAAGAATTGCTTAAGAAAGCGTGTTGACGGTCAGGCGATAGCTATAGGCTCGCTTGAACGCTATACTGCTGATTATGCTTTGGAACATTTTGATGACGAAGTAAAAGTACCTCAAGAAAAGATAGGAAAAGCGGCGGTGATCGGCGCAGGCCCTGCAGGTCTTACTGCTGCAGCAGATTTGGCTTTGGGTGGAGTTGAAGTTACCGTTTATGAAGCTTTTCACAAAGCAGGGGGCGTACTTATTTATGGAATTCCAGAGTTTAGATTGCCCAAAGTCTTAGTTCAAAAAGAAATAGACAAGGTTTTGAAACTCGGGGTTAAGCTTGAACTTAATACCATTGTAGGCAAAACGATTACAATGGATGAAATACTGCAAGAATATGATGCAGTTTTTATTGGAAGCGGTGCAGGATTGCCTAAATTTATGGGCATAGAAGGCGAAAACCTAAACGGTGTATTTTCTGCCAACGAGTACCTTACAAGAGTTAACCTGATGAAAGCTTATGATGATCAATATGATACTCCTGTATGGCATGGCAAAAAGGTAGCGGTTTTGGGCGGCGGCAATGTCGCTATGGATGCTGCACGTACAGCTTTAAGACTTGGTGCGGAAGAAGTGTTTATTGTATATCGCCGTTCGCGTGAAGAAATGCCTTGCAGAGTTGAAGAAGCGCATCATGCCGAAGAAGAAGGCGTAAAATTTGAATTATTATCTCAGCCTATCAAAATTTTGGGCGAAAACGGTTTTGTAAAAGGACTTGAATGTCTAAAGTGCGAACTTGGCGAACCTGATCAAAGCGGAAGAAGAAGACCTAAAGAAATACCCAATTCTAATTATGTAATAGAGTGCGATACTGTTATAGTTGCTATCGGAACAAGTCCCAATCCGCTTTTGCATAGAAGTTATGAAGCATTGAAAACGACCGAAAAAGGCACTTTGATTGTTGATGAAAACAGCATGACAACTGTACAAAATGTTTATGCTGGCGGTGATGCTGTGACTGGCGCTGCGACAGTAATTTTGGCAATGGGTGCCGGCAAAAAGGCGGCCGCTGAGATTATAAAGACACTAAAAGAAAAAGCTAATGCAAGCAAATAATTTTTTGAAACTATAATTACAGATTTTGTTAATAATACAGTAAGGAAAAATTATGTTTATAGATTATGCACAAATAGTAATAAAAGCAGGAAACGGCGGAGACGGAAAAGTATCATTTTTTACCGCGCGCTATGTTCCCAATGGCGGTCCTGACGGCGGAGACGGCGGCAAGGGCGGCGATATTGTATTTGTTGCAGACAGAAATCTGAATACTCTTGTTGATTTCAAATTCAATAGATTTTTTAGAGCAGAAAATGGTGAACGCGGCGAAACAGGCAGAAAGACAGGCAAAAGCGGAAAAGACCTGATAATAAAAGTGCCTTGCGGAACTGTCGTAAAGACATTGGACGGCAAAGTAGTAGCAGATCTTGTTAAAGACAAACAACAAGAAATCATACTTCACGGCGGACGCGGCGGACGCGGCAACTCAAAATTTGCCTCATCCAGAAGACAAGCGCCGCATTTTGCACAGCGCGGAGAAGTTACAAAAGAATATACCGTCATACTTGAACTTAAGCTTATTGCCGATGTAGGTATAATAGGCTATCCAAATGCAGGAAAATCCACTCTTTTGTCTATGATATCCCAGGCTAAGCCTAAGATTGCTAATTATCCTTTTACTACGCTCTCTCCTTCTTTGGGTGTCGTAAAATATGGTGATTATTCTTTTGTGGCGGCAGATATTCCGGGAATTATAGAGGGAGCTTCTCAAGGCGCAGGGCTTGGACACAGATTTTTGAAACATATAGAAAGAACTCGCTTGTTGATACATCTTGTAGATATTTCTGAAATCGAAGGCAGAAGCGCTGTTGACGATTATAATACCGTCAATAAAGAACTATCTAATTTTTTGGATAAATTGGCTGATTTGCCTCAAATAACAGTTCTTAACAAATCAGATATCCTGCAAGACTTAAACAAAGTTGAGGAATTCAAGCAAAAGACAAATCTTGATGATATTATCTTAATTTCAGCTGCAACAAGGCAGGGTATAGATAAATTATTGGCAGCTGTATCAGAAAAATTAAAGCAATTGCCAGCACCTGAACTTGAAGTGGAAGCTGAAACCAGTCTAGAATCGCTTGAAGAAAACACCTTTGAAATACAGCTTTTGGAAAAGGGCTATTATCTTGTAAGCGGCAAAATGGTAGAAAATCTTGCGCGTAATGTAGTTTTAAGCGATCCAGACTCTTTGGCGTATTTTCAACGGTCTTTAAATGAGTTGGGCATAAACAAAGCCTTAAAAGAAAAAGGCATCAAAAACGGCGATACAGTAAGAATGCTTGACACCGAATTTGAATGGTTTGATTAGTAAAGACTTTGA
>DATCJR010000022.1 GCA_036562685.1 Clostridia bacterium
TATTAAATATATTTGCAGCAGCTGCTGCAGCTAAAGCATTGTATATATTATGCCGTCCGGGCACTTTTAAAAATATTCGACATAGCTTGCGGTCGCGCTTATAAAAATCAAAAGAATATCTTCCGTTTTCTTCTTCCTTTAAATTTTGAGCATTATAGTCATAATCCTGACCTATTCCAAAAGTAACATACCGCCGCATCGTCAGAGCCGCACTTGCTAGCGCACGCGAATCTTCACCATTTACGATGATAACGCCGTTGCGTTTTGTTCCCGCTGCAAATTCAGTAAAAGCCTCTTGAATATCTTCTATGTCCTTAAAATAGTCCATATGATCTTCATCAACATTTAGAATAATACTGATATACGGCTTAAGATATAAAAAATTTCGCTTATATTCACATGCTTCTGTAACAAAGTATACACTTTTACCTATACGGTAATTGCCGCCTATAAGATCAAATTCTCCGCCCAAATGTACAGTTGGATCATATGCATACAAAATCTGCGCAATCATTGCTGTGGCCGTGGTCTTGCCATGCATTCCGCTTACAGCAATAGCAAAAGGATATTCTGCCATAATACTGCCCAAAAGCTGCGCGCGTTTTACACATGGAATATTTTGATCTTTTGCCGCAATAAGTTCTGGATTGTCGGAAGAAATTGCCGCATTGAAAACAACCAAATCAACTCCGGTAAAATCACGTTTGGTATGACCAAGGTTGACTTCTATGCCCATACATTTCATTTTTTCCAACAGTTCAAATGAATGCAAATCAGAACCGCTTACGTTATGTCCCCGCGTGTGACATATAATAGCAAGCGCTGACATGCTTATTCCACCTATACCGATAAAATAAATATTCATGATAAAAATTTATGATTATATATAGATATATATGTTACTTTCTCAATTAAAGTTCTGATATTTGGATTTTCCAATTTTTTTAAAAAAAGTATTGAATTATTATAAAAATAGTAGTATTATATTATTAGGAATTATTATTATTCCGGCATAAATTTAAGGATGGTGACTAAGGGGTGAACATAACTGAAGTAAGAATCAGATTGAAGACCAAGGAAGACAGCAAGATTAAGGCTATAGCATCTATTACAATTGATGAGTGCTTTGTCGTTCACGATATAAAAGTAATAGAAGGCAATGAAGGCTTTTTTATAGCAATGCCTAGCAGAAAAACTCCTGAAGGCGAATTTAAGGATATCGTTCATCCTTTAAATACCGAAACTAGGGAGTTAATTAAAGAAAGAATCTTGCAGGAATTCGAAAAAGCACGCGGACAACAACAAGCCTAAGCATTTTGAAATTTTTATAAAATGCAATAATTTTGGGGCAATCAGGCAAAGAAAGATTGTTAATTTCTTTCTTTGCCTTTTATTTTATAAATTCTAAAACACCTTTGCGCATTGATTTTGGAAACATTTTAGTAATAAGTCCAACTCTAGTCATCATAAAGGGATATTCATCTGCACTCAGATATTTTGTCATAAATTCCCCTTTTATTGGTACCGCCTCTTCATAATCAGCAATAAGTGCGCTCATAGGATGAAAGCCCATTTTGAGTTTATGCCCTGTTAATACAAGTCTTGAATAAAGCCTGCCGCAATTTACCTGAGTTACTCTGTCGTTCATTTTGGCAACAGGACAAACTATTACCATGTATGTTGCCGTGCTGTCGTATAGCTTTTTATAAATTTTTTGAGTGATCATATTCATAATTTTGTTAGAACCCAAAAACGGCATTGTCGTCAATAACCCTTGTATTGGATACATAATAAAAGGATTTTTTATGCCTTGCGATTCCAAAGAAAAGCCAAAAGGATTTTTTACTTTTTGGTATTCATTTACTCGTGTAATCTTTTTTAAGGTGTCCCCGAATTTGGGTACAGTATATGTAATCGCAAGTCCTTTTAATGTAAGCTCTGAAATATTTTTCAATGCTTCTTTTTCAGAAATAAATTTTATATTCAAATCTTCAAAATCATTGAGCGATTTATATAAATCTATTTCTGCCTGTGTTAATGGCGTTTTTATGTACTCATAGCGATTAGTTTCTTGCAAAAACATGTTATCGTATAAGTCTATACCTTGAAGATCAACTTTGTCATTTATGGTCACCTTAGCGACTGGCACTTTTTCAATGCTCTTTTCAAAATTTTCTTCATCAATAGGGCCATCGGGAAACAGCTCAATGTCCAGCCCTACATTTTTCTTTTTGGCTGCGATGTTGACATATTCTAACAATGTTCCGCAAGAAATCATCATTTCTCTGTGTGTCGGATCTTGAGGAATTATACTTTTAGGATCAGCAAACAATTTGAATACTTTTTCATCTTTATCTAGCTCAAATTTCCAATGCTGTAAATTATGCGCATTGGGCGCAAGTATTCCTACTGATAACAACTGAAGTCTAAGGTCTCTTAGTCTGCTAGCATAACGCTTATCCCATGGATCAAGATATTCGTCAGGAACAAACATCCCGCCAATTGTCATCAAAATAAACATCAAAGCAAGCATAATTGCTAAGACTATAATCACCCATTTGCCCGTCTTTTTTAGCACTTGTTTTACCTTAGATGTTTT
Organism: Clostridia bacterium; assembly: GCA_036562685.1. Classification (NCBI taxonomy): domain Bacteria; kingdom Bacillati; phylum Bacillota; class Clostridia; species Clostridia bacterium. Next base: position 2,600 of record DATCJR010000022.1, read on the forward strand.
TCCCATACTTTTAACCTAAAACCCAATGTTATTTATGCGGGAATATTCTGCCTTTTAACGGCTCAAAACTTCCACGTCCTTCAAAGATTATCGCATCTTTATCGATTTCAATGCCTGTTATATATGATGAAGGCATTTTGAGATGCTCGCAAAGCTCATAAGCGTTGACAAGCTTGCCGCCTATTGAAATGATTGCGCAGCAGCCTAATTCATCAGTAGTATCTATCATTATTGGAGTAATGGTGGCAACCTTGATATTCATCTTGGCAAGAGCCTCCAATAACTCGCCCTTTGAAACGGTCATCATCCACTTGGTTTCTTCATGCCAAAGTTTTCTGCCTTCCTCCTTAGGCAGTAAAATTATTGGTTCAGTAGGAACCTGATACTCCTCTTTTGCATTGGGCATCTCATCTTCATACAAAGATTGTCCGTCATCAATTCCGTCCGCTGTACTGTTGGGCGCAGCAGGCTGCTGAATGTTTGTATTATTTTTTGGCGGATTGCTTTGATTTATATTTTGGTTTTCTTTTATATAAGGCACATTAGGCTGTTGTTTTTGCTGTGCATTATTACACGCAAAAACATTAAAAACCAAAATAAGAGATAAAGTAAAAAATAAAATATTCTTTAGCATCTTTTTCATAGCTTTAGTATCTTTAAAAAATAAAAAATTATATCATTTTGAACGATAAAGACCGCAAAAGTACAATATTATAGACAATGTTTTTCAAAAATGTTAAAATGACAATATCTTAAACTGAAAGAATTGATTATGAGATTGGATAAGTTTTTAAAATTAAGCAGAGTTATAAAAAGAAGAACTGTAGCTCAAGAAGTATGCCAAAGCGGCAGAGTAAGCGTCAACGGCAGACAGGCAAAACCGGCATATGAATTAAAACCAAATGACATTATCGCCATAGGCTATGGGGATAAGCGTTTTGTGGTAAAGGTTTTGACCGTTGAAGAAAAAGCTCTAAAATCTCAACCTGATTCTGCTTATGAGGTCATAGATGGCTGATTGTATCGCCATTATCTTATGTGCGGGAAAAGGCGAACGCACTGGATTATCATATAATAAAATTTTTTATAAAAGTGCAGGCAAGACTGTCTTAGAATATTGTCTAGAAAAATTTGAATGCCCTAAGATTATTGTCGGCGCTCAAAATGATTTGGAAAAAATAAAAAGTCTTACTCAAAATTATTCAGATGTTTCAATTACTTGTGGGGGCGACACACGCACCCAATCAGTAAAAGCTGGTCTTAAGTTGGCTCAAGATTACAAATACGTGCTTATTCATGACGGTGCCCGTCCTAATGTTTCAAAAAATCTTATAAAAAATCTTATAGACACTTGCCGTCAATATGGCAGCGCCATTCCTTATATAAAAGTCAAAGACACAATAGTTCAAAAAAACTTTTCTTCATATAGCATTGTTGACAGAACCAATCTTATGGCTATTCAAACTCCTCAGGTTTTTGATACCCAAAAAATTATTCAAGCGTATGAAAATAATGACTGCGATCTTACAGATGACAGCCAGATGTTTTCTAAAATGTGGGGAGATTGCGCTTATATAGAGGGAGAGTATAATAATTATAAAATAACCACTCCGGAAGACCTCATTATGTTTTCATCAAAAAATTCAAGCGAATATCGAATTGGCTATGGATATGATTTTCACAGGCTGGCAAAAAACCGCCGTCTTGTTTTGGGCGGAGTAGAAATTCCCAATGATTTGGGGCTTGACGGTCATTCTGATGCCGATGTTGTGATACATGCGCTTATGGACAGTCTGCTGTCCGCCTTAGGAGAACGCGATATAGGATATTATTTCCCTAACAATGACTCAACCTACAAAGATATCTCTAGTCTTAAGCTATTGGAAAAAGTATGCGAAATTTTAAAGCATAAAAATGCAGATATTAATAATATCTCAATAACCATAATAGCCGAAAAGCCCAAATTAAGCCCTTATATTCAAAAAATGAAAGAAAATCTAGCTTTTGTTTTGGGTATAAAATGTTCCCAAATAGGCATTGCGGTTACAACAAACGAAGGCTGCGGAACAATAGGTCGCGGCGAAGGAATGGCAGCAATGTGCGTCTGCCAATTAAAATTATAAGAAATATATAGATGTGATAAAATGAAACTTTTTCGCAA
>DATCJR010000023.1 GCA_036562685.1 Clostridia bacterium
AAATACTTCTAAGCCTTTATAATTAATATAAGTATTTACTTAACGACTATCATTAATATTTGCTTTTTAGTTGTTAAACATCATAATTTCTTAATTCAATAAAATCTGGATTTGTGATTATTCTTTCTTTATAATCGCAAGGGAGCATGGAAAACATATTTTTAAAAACTTGATTAAAATGTGAAAGAGAAGAGAAACCGCACATTGCGGCTATTTCTTGCTTTTTGTAATCTGTCTGTTCTAGTAATTTTTTAGCGTAATCCAGTTTTTTACGTAAGACATATTCCTTAGCTGTTATACCCATGTATTGTTTAAATAAATGGCGAAAATAATCATAGCTATATCCAATAGAATGTGCTATTTCTTTGATACTAATATTTTTCATAAAGTTTAGATCAATATAACGGATAGCATCTGAAAGAGTTTCTAGTTTTTCATCAGATTTTTCTTGATAGTAATTGCGACTCAAAATAATAGAAATTTGATTGGTAAGCAGATTTAGCATCTGTCTATAATAACCTTTTCTATTTTCCATTTCACTTTTTATTGCAAGCAACGGTTGAAGAACAGGGAAGTTCTCGGCTTTGTACAATCCGTCTGGAAGCGGGATTTCTCCTTCTAATAGTGTAAAACCTATATACAGAACTTCAGTACCTTTTACACCTTGCTCAGAATGAATGGTCTTGGGGTGAATTAATGTAAATGTATCGGGCTGAAATTTTTGATGAATTTTATTAGTAGTTGATATACCATTTCCTTTCAAATAATAAACAAGTTCGTAGCAAGGATGTTCATGATTGTTGTTAAAATAATTATTTTCATAAGTAAAGTTAGCATAAAACTCAAATTTTGAATCGAACATTTTTAGATTATCCTTGTTTTTTCAAAATTGTAATAACATTATAACACGATCAAGACCTAAACTTCAATAAATAGGTTCGTTTTTTGATAATAAAAACAATCAAAATCCGGCTAATAAAATGTCAAAAAACGGTTTTATGTAGCAAAAATCGGTCAAAATGGTATCAAAAAACGGCTACACATTCTTATATTTATTGAATTATAAATTGAAAACGGTTAAAATGCTTTTGATGGAGGTGGAAAATGAGATTTTTTAATAGATTTTTTATTTTGATTATTTCTTTTATTCTTTGTTTTAGTTTTTTAGCCTGCAATTCTCCTTCTCCTGCAAATAATGATTTAGATGATGATATGGAGGAAAAACCATTGACTAGTGAATATGGAATAGCAGATCAAAATTATTTGTTCGGAATGTGTTATCTTATGGAAGAACGTGAATACGATTTTGCCTATGATATGGAAAAAGAAGTCAAATTGATGAAAAACCTTGGCGTAAAATCAGTACGTCAGTGGATGCATTTTTCAACTTTAATGTATGATAAGAACACATTAAAAAAAGATGCCTGTGAAAAAATGCATACATTGCTTAAGCTTTGTTCTGATAGCGGTATGGTCAATATCGGAATGAATCATCACAACTTTAATAACGGCACAAACTCTATTGGAAAACCCAAACGTTTGATATATAATGGTAGTTCTTATGTTAATTGGTTAAATGATTATTATACTTCCTGGTATACATTGGTATCAGAATTCCCTGAAATTAAATATTGGGAAGTGGATAATGAAGTCAATAACAAAGATTTCATGAAAAACGAATATGGTCAAGCAGTTTATAGCGTACAAGAAATGGCTGATATAGCTGCAGATATGTTTTATTATGCATCTCGTGCAATACATGACGCCAATCCTGATGCAATCGTTGTAATGGGAAGTATGACAGAGCCTGAGGGACTTGGCAATGGCAACTTGCTAGAATTTTTTGAAGTTCTATACAACAATATAGAAAGCGGAAATTTCGGATATTTTTACGGCAAGGAAGACAAGCAAAACGCATCTACCAATGCTGACGATTATTTTCAAATTGCTTGCTGGCATCCTTATGTCTGGACAGATTTCAAACCAGATGAGTTTGTTGAAAAAAATGCCAAAATTTATGATATTTTGCTAAAACATGAGGGCAAACATAAAAAAGTGTTTTTAACAGAACTTGGGTTTAACGATAAAAATCGTGGCGAAGAAAATACAGCTCTTGCTATAAGACAACTTTATACAGTTATAAAAGAAAAAATGCCCTATGTTGAGTCAGTTCATTATTTTAAAATGTTTGATACTGCATTAACCGATGCATGGGATAGTCATGGCGATTATGTTCGATTTGGACTTTTTTATGATCCAGATGTTAACAGAAAATATCCTTTATTAAACGAAAGTCACAAAACGCCCACTGAAGGTGGAACACTGGCAGTTAACGGTAAAGCTAAAATAAAGGCTTATACATATCAAGAGCTTGCCGGCGGTAGTGGCAATCTTGATCTATTGGTAAAAAAATAACCTAAAACAAGAAAAATTTATTTAGGAAAATTGATATGAAAAAGATAAAAGCAATTTTATTAACATTAATAATCGCTATAGTACCGATGATTGGAACAGCTTGTAAAAAAGAAGTGCCTACAGTTGATAACGCTAATTTCGATCAATCTAATCTTTATGGCGTTTGTTACCTTCTTGAAGAACGTGAATTTGACCCATATTACGATATGCAAAAAGAAGTGCAGTTGATGAAAAACCTTGGCGTAAAGACTGTTAGACAGTGGATGCATTTTTCAAATTTAATGTACGATAAGAACACATTAAAAAAAGATGCCTGTGAAAAAATGCATACATTGCTTAAGCTTTGTTCTGATAACGGAATGGTCAATGTCGGAATGAATCATCACAACTTTAATAAAGGTTCCAATACTTCGGGCAAGCCCTATAAGCGAGATTTGAGCAATCAAAATTATATTGAATGGCTTAATGACTATTATACATCGTGGTATACACTGGTAAGCGAATTTCCTGAAGTTGAATATTGGGAAATTGATAATGAAGTTAACAACTCCGATTTTATGAGAGATGCTAACGGACAGAATGTATATAATCAATTAGAGATGGCTGAGATTGCAACCGATATGTTTTATTATGCATCTCGTGCAATACATGACGCCAATCCTAAGGCAAAAACGGTTATGGGTGGACTGACTGAGCCTAATGGATTGGGAAGCGGTACAACAGCATCTTTTCTTCAAAAACTATATGACAATATTGCAAGTGGAGAATTTGGATATTTTTATAATCAAGAAAGCAAAAGCAAAGCATCAAAAAATGCAGATGATTATTTTCAAGTAGCTTGCTGGCATCCCTATGTATGGAACTCTTTTGATGCTGAAGAATTTGTTGAAATCAATAATGAATATTATGAAGTTATTCTAAAAAATGAAGGCAAACATAAGGAAGTTTTCTTTACAGAAATAGGATTTAATGATGTCAAGTGTTCTGAAGACATGGCAGCTAGTTATATTGAAGAAATGTTTAATATTATCAAAACCAAAATGAAGTATGTTTCTCAAGTGCATTATTATAAGATGTATGATGTTGGAACTACGACAAGCTGGGAAGGCGGAGGAACTTATTCTAGATTTGGACTCTTTTATGATCCAGATATTTCAAGAAAATATCCTTTATTAGATGGCGTTACTACCGCAGTTAATGGCAAAGCAAAATCTAAGGCATATAAATTTCAGCAGCTTGCGGGAGGCTCCGGCGATTTGGACTTGTTAGTAAATTCTAAATAAATAGTATTTCTACAAAGGAGAAAAGTATGGAAAGGAGAAAATGTATGAAAAAATTAACGCTAATGGTTTTAATTATGGCGTTAATGATGTCATTGGCTACACCTTTATTGGTTAAGCCTGTAATTGCTGATGATAGTACCCAAAAAGATACTATTTCTTTTGGAAACCTTCAAAAGATAACAGCAGATGCTAATTTTGGTTTAGCTGAGGGTAATGTTGTTAAATACGGCGCAAAAACTGGTAAGATAACAATTGAATCCAAAGATGGAATAGTGGATTTTGATACTAAAGAATCAGATAATTTTTTAAAGCTTTCATCAGACAGTTTGATGAAATTTGAAAACTGGTGCTGGACAGTAGATAAAGATAATTCAATTATTATCGTTTTTCAAGCAAAAGTGGATTGTATGCTTGAAATTCAACCAAATGCAGCTTCAGTATCTGGTTGGGTGGAAAACACTAATATTTCTGTATATCTAGAATCTAATGGTGAATTGACACAAATCAGTCATTCTGCAACTACTATTGATTCAGTTAAGGTAAGCCAAACCTTAAAAGCTGGGGAAACATTATATTATGTATTTTCAGCATTTGAAATTGATAGCGGTAGCATAAGAAATTTGCAAGGTGTATATGACTATACAGCGATTGCTACCGAGGTAAAAGAAAGTGGTGAATTTCTTACTATTGAAGAGTACAAGGCAGAACTTATAGAATATATAAGCACACTTTCAGAAAATGATTACAGCGCAGAGAACTGGACAACCATTCAGAATATTCCTAATCAATTTGAAAATGAGGCACAAGGAAAAGAAGGAGCAGCACTGCAATTTACATACAATAAATATCTGTCTATGATAGATGCTGTTAAAACAAAAGTTGAAGAACTTAACGATTATACCAGTAGCTTGGTTTCCAAGTTTAATGAAAAAATTGATGGTTCAGCTTTAAGGCAAGGAGTAAAAGAAAGTGATTTTAAAAACGCTGAAGATTTCCAAGCCGTTACAGCACTAAAATCAGAATTTGAATCAAAAATAAATGAATGTGAAACAGCAGAGAAAGCTAAAGAGCTTTATGTAGAATATGTCGCAAAACTTAATAACTATGCTGTTAAAACTACCACTGTAGATTTCTTGTATAATCTTGTATATGATACAGTTGAAGCTGAATTTGGTTTATATAAGAAATTCGGTATTGTTGAATATGGACTAAAGTGGGGTTCAGTTGCCCAAGGTCAAATTAAAGATTTTGATGCTTATTATTTTTCTCCAAGCGAAGATCTTGTTTATGTAGAAAACCTTGGAAAAGGTGATGTTGCCGCTAAAAACTGGCAATGGCAAGCAACTAAAGGAAATGGTGTAATTGCAGTATTTAAGGCACTTCAAGATTGCAGTATAAATTTTGTATGTACTAGAGTGGCCGATGGAGGAATTATTGGCTGGACTGTTAACACTACATTAAAAGTTTATATTGGTAGAGAGAATTTGGGAGTTAAGGCTGTTTATACTATCAATACACCTTCTAATGATGATGGTTTTAGCGGTACTTTCTATGCAAAAGCAGGCGATATTATTTATTATGAATTTACAACTGATCATATGAACATGGCAGTCAACATTCAGACACCTTTTGCAACAAAAGCTACTATTGATTCTACAGGTTTTGATCAAGATGCCTATGATGAACAGAACAATGATCTTTCTTCAGATGTAATTTTAGCTATAAACACATATCATACTCAACTAACAGATTATGTTGCAACTTTGAATGAATCTGATTATTCAGCAACTAATTGGTCTCAATTAACTTCTTTCCCTTCAGAGTTCTTAGCAGCTGCTGAAGAACAATTAACTTCAGAATCTACTGTAAATGATGTTGAGGCACTTTATAACACATATCTCACACAAATTAAAGATATAAAAACATTGGCACAAGAAGCTGAAGAATTTAATCAATTAAAGGTTACCAAGAAAGAAGAAGTTAAGGCTTATGCCAATAAAATGTTGAAAGATAATAAATATTCTTCAGAAAACAAAAAATTAATTGAAGGTTATGTTGAAGAAGCGCTAAAAGCAATTGATGAGGCTACTACAACTAAAGCGATTAATGATGCAGTTACCATCGCTAAGAACAAGATTAACAAGGTTGAAGTTAAAAAAGGTGGTTGCAGATCTGCTGTAAGCGGTGCGCTTTCAATAATTGTATTTTGTGTTGTTGCATTTGTTGTAAACAAAAAAGTTAGCTGACATTATTGAGCATTTGGTCCGCGTCTTATAAACAGGATCGCGGACCAAATGTAAAATTTACCAAAGAAAATGCTATGAAAAAGAAAAACTTATTATTAATTTTTATAATGTTAGCAATCATGTTGATAAACCCATTACAAAGCAATATGGTTTCTATCGCTCAAGCTGCTGATTATACAGATAAAACCACATACAACTCACTTATTAAGGTAGTTGAAATATCTTCTGTTGAAATTTATGAGCAGGTTAAAGAAAAAGCAACTCATGTAGATACTGTCTTAATTATCGTAGATAAAGACGGTAATGTCATAGATAGTAATGGCAAAGCCATAACCAGATTGTCTAAGGCATACTCAGAGCTAAAATCTCTTAAGATTGCAACTTCTATATATATTAGCGATAAAGAAACTTTTGATATGGTGGCTTCTGAATTGAGTTCTTATAAAGATATCGCTGTTGTAGCAAAAAAAGATGTTTTACCGTATGTGCGTACGACACTGACCTGGGCGACAGGAATCTTAGATTTGAGAGAAGAGCCAGAGCTTAGCGTAAAGGAAATCAGAGATGTTTGCAATAATAACAATGCTAGAAATGTAATATTATCGGGACCTAATCTAAATAAGGATAAAGTCATAGCTCTCAATAAGTTATTGGTTTTTACATGGGGTATGGCACAAACGCAAGATGAGGCATACATGGTTTTGGCTACAGAATGTTCTGCAATACTCACTACTGATGTAAACTTTATCATCACAGCAATAAGCACTTTTTCTGATTTACTTGTTAAGCGTCCGCTGGTGGTTGCCCATAGAGGCAAGACAGGTATTTATCTCAATGATAATGGAGATATGTATCCAGAAAATGGTGTTCAAACTGCTGTAGCTGCTGCCAAATATGGAGCTGACATTATAGAAATTGATGTGCATTTATCTTTGGATAAAAAAGTTGTCGTTATGCACGATTTGGATTTGAAAACTACAACTGATGCTAACGGCACAATAGAAGAAAGCAATTATATAGGATATATTGACCAATTTAAAATATACGATAAGTCCTATTATGGCATTAATGGTGGACAAGATGCAGACCCGTATGCTGAAACTGTGCCACTGTTAGAGCATTTCTTTACTGCACTTAAAAGCACTAAATGCAACTTGTTTATTGAAATCAAAACTTCGGGCACTTCAGGAAATCACCTTATAGATGAGGTTATTGAATTAATTGAAGAATATGGATATGATGATAGAGTTTGTTTTATTTCCTTTTACAAAGATCAACTCGATTATCTTCATAAAAATTATCCGAGGTTTTCAACATCACTTTTGCATAGCAGTGCGTATCAGGACATAGAAAGCACAATGACAGAAAGCAATCGCTATAATTCCGCATATTCGCCTAATGCCTCATATATGCAAAAACAAACTGCTTACGAACTAAATAAGCGTGGTGTTATTTGTTCAGCTTGGACATACCAAACTGTAACAAAATTTTATAACGATTACAGCTATATAGATGTATTAACTACAGACAGCATGAACTATGTTTCGGACTGCATAAAAAAATTGATCCCGTCTACGCGTTTTGTGGGAAAATCTCCAAAAAATGCTGTCCGCTTAAAAGCTTATGCGCAGAATTATCATGGTAGTAACTATAAGGTCTATTGTAATGCAGTTCAAATTGGCGGAGAAGGTGTATTAAAAACAACAAATAGCGGTTCTTATTACATTGAAGGAGATAGCGTGCAGGCAATATTTTATTACAGTTATACTGAAAGTTGGTCTTCTGAAATGCATTATACGGTGTTATCAGAAGCAGTTACTTTAACAAGCAAGAATGGCATTAATGCATTGATTATTGTAAGTATAGTGGAAAGTTCGATATTGCTAGGCGCAGGAGTCGTTATATTATCGATTAGGAGAAAGAAAAATGAAAACAGAAGCAAAGCTAGGGTATAAAAAGGTTCCTTTCAATAGATATATAAAACGCTCTTGGATATTGTATCTATTGCTATTGCCCATGATAATTTATCTATTAATATTCAATTATTATCCATTTTTTGGATTGCAACTTGCATTTAAGGACTGGATGCCTAGGCTTGGAATTTGGGGAAGTCCATGGGCAACAGATGACAATGGAAATCTTACACTATTTAAGCATTTTGCTGAGTTGTTTTCCACATCACTGTTTCGCGAGAAATTAATTAATACTATTAGAATTTCTTTGCTAAAATTGATAATTGGATTTCCGGTACCTATTTTGTTGGTCATTTTCTTAAATGAACTAACAAGTGTCAAATTTATGAAATTTGTGCAGTCGGTATCCTATTTGCCATATTTTATTTCTTGGGTTGTATTGGGTGGTATATTTTTACAGATGTTCTCATCTGGTACGATATTTCAAAATATCTTGTCAGCTATATTAGGACATCCTATTTATTTCTTTTCAGACAGTAAACTTTATCTGGTGTTTTTAATTGGTTCTGATATATATAAAAACTGCGGATGGGGAACTATTATCTATCTTGCGGCCTTGATGAATGTCGATCCTCAACTTTATGAAGCAGCAGCATTGGACGGAGCAGGACGTTGGCGCAGAATATTGCACATAACATTACCTGGATTGATTCCCGCTATTACTATCAATCTGATTCTTTCTATGACCAATATTATGTATGCAGGATTTGACCAAATCTATAATACATATAACTCTGCTGTATATATGCTGGGTGATGTGTTGGAGACATATATCTTCAGAATTGGAATTGACGGCGGACGTTATGATATATCAACAGCAGTTGGATTGTTTAATTCAACTGTAGGCTGTGTTCTCGTTTTAGTTGCAAATAAAATAGTCAAATTATTAGGCGGTGATGGAATATGGTAATTTCAAATTCAAAAAATGGCTGGTTTAAACAAACTTTAAGGCGCATATTCGGTAAGCAGCCTAAGACGATAATATTTAATATAGTTTTATATTTCTTATTTTTGCTTTTTTTGGTGTCTATGCTTTCTCCATTTTTATATGTGCTAGTTGTTTCTTTTCAACAAAAAATAGTTGAAGGTGCAACATCACATATAGCATTTGGTCTGGGAGCCTATGAATATGTTTTTGGAAACATTTACATAGTTAGAGCGTTTTTTAACACGATAGGGGTTGTAATAATAGGGACATTAGTAGCTCTTGCGATAACTATGACAGGGGCATATGCTCTTTCAAAAACATGGCTGCGCGGCAGAAAGGCATTGTTGATTTTTGTACTTATTACTATGCTTTTTAGTGGCGGTCTAATTCCTTATTATTTATTAATAAAAAGTTTAGGTCTTCGTGATAGTTATTTGGTTTATATTTGCGTAGGCGCAGTAAGTGCGTTTAACGTGTTTATTGTTAAAAACTTCTATCAAGGCATTCCCTTGGATATGGAAGAATCTGCCAAAATTGATGGAGCCAATGAATTTCAAATTTTTTATATGATATATCTTCCGCTATCCAAAGCAATCATAGCAACAGTTGCCTTGTGGGTTGCTGTGGCAAAATGGAATGACTACATGACAGGGCTTTTATATATTGATGATAAAAACAAGTTGCTTATACAAAATGTATTACGCAGTATGTTGGTAACCGCTTCTTCTACATCTGGCGTTGGTGGAGATTCTAACACTCTTAGCTTATCTGAATCCATAAAAATGGCAGCAGTAGTTGTAGCTTTGGTCCCCATTATATGCGTATATCCATTTGTGCAAAAATATTTTACAAAAGGTGTAATGCTAGGAGCTTTAAAGGGATAATTATGCGATTTATTATTGACACAGACATAGGAGACGATATCGACGATGCTTTTGCCATTGATATGGCATTAAATTTGAAGTTGGATTTGGTAGGAATTACAACTGTTTACATGAACACAGATCAACGTACGCGTATAGCTAAACGTATGTTGGATCTTTATGGCATTGATATTCCTGTTTATAAGGGATATGGATGTAATATGGATGGCAAAAAACCTACTGATCAACAACTTTGTCAGTTTAGCCAGGCTATAATGTCAGATTGTTATAGGCCCAATAGCGATCCGCAAGATGCTGTAGATTTTATTCTTTATAATGCTAGAAAATATGGAAAAGATTTGACGATTATAGCAATAGGCCCTCTTACTAATATAGCAAAAGCTGTGCTGCAGGATAAAGCGGCTATGCAAGGAATTGGAAAAATAGTCATAATGGGAGGTGATTATAAGAATCAATATTCGGAATGGAATATTCTGTGCGATATTGATGCTGCCAAAATTGTTTTTGAAGCAGACTTGCCTATGGTTTGCTTTGGACATGAACTTACCAGTAGGACACAAATAACGCAAACACAGCAAGATTATATTTTCAAAATGGATAGCAGTCCTTACTTAGAATATTTGTCCGAACTTTCTCGACTTTGGTATGCTTCCAAAAAAACAGGACATCTTATAATCTTACATGATGTTCTTACTGTTTACTGTATGTATGATAAAGATTATTGTAAAACAGTGAAAACTTTGGTCAAAATAGAGGATAAAGGAGAGATTACAAAGGGAATGACAGTAAATCTTTCAGTTATGGATCATTATGATCTAAGAAAAGCACACATGATAGAATATGCAGTATGTGACAATGTAGAGACTTTTAAGGACATATTTTATAAATTATTAAAAGAAAGAAAGGTTGGGAGTGATGATTATGAAAAAGCGATTAATTAAGTTTTTTGCTGTTATATCAGCTATTTTAATTTGTTTCGGTGCCGTGGCTTGCGGCGAAAAAGGAAGTAAAGATGCAAACACGTTGCGTATTTTTACTTATACAGGAGATGAATATGACGGCATAAGAAAGGATTCTGTGCTTAATGCGATAGAAGAAAAGACAGGATTTAAGCTAAAATTTGAAGGAGCATCAACTGCAGATTATTGGACAAAACTTTCTCCCAAAATGAATACTGGCGATTATCCTGACATTATGTGGGTAGAAGATTCCAATTCAAACTTTTTGGCTTGGGCAAATCCTAAGCAGGATTTGCTTTGGAATATAGATGAGTTGCTATTGGGCAATGAGGAAAGATATCCTTATCTTAGCAAGCTGGTTTATTCTAATCAGTATGTAAATCTAATGTTTTATGACGGACACTATATCGTGCCTTATGTTAATACAGCAACAGCATGGGCTATTTATTATCGAGCAGACTGGCTGGTTGAAGCAGGCTTTGTTGACGAAAACGGTAATGCAAAGGCACCTGAGACATTGGATGAATTTGAAGCAGTCATGAAAGCTTTTACAGGTAACAATCTATTTAGAAATGGCACTTCCGGACAGACATGGGGAATTTCACCTAATACTGATGCTTTTTATACAAATGCGCTATATGGTGCTTTTGATGTTACCCCTGACTGGGATATTGATGATGCCGGCAATGTTACTTACATGTATACAAATGAGAAAATTCGTCCTTATCTAAAATGGATGAATGCGATGTATGAAAAAGGCTGGATACATCCCACTTTTAATCAGAACAAAGCCTTTTTGGATAGAGACATATGGTATAGCGGTAAGGTTGGTTGTATTATGACCAACGGTGAAGCTCATATGGAATGGGTAGTAGGCAATCTTTTAACATCTGATCCTGCTGCTGAAGTTATTGTAGGACCGCCGCTCAAAGGCACTGGTAACACATCTTCGTTAACTGATTGTGTATTGGGCGTAAAAGATAGTCAAGGTTTTTCTAACTGGGGAGGCTATTATGGCGGATATGTAATTTCTAAAAATGTTGCTGATCCATACAAAGCTCTTGACTTTTTAGAGTATATGGTTTCTCCAGAAGGCTCCATGCTTAGACTTTATGGAATAAAAGATAAACATTACAGTATTGATGATGGCAAATTTACTGCTAATCTTGAAGGTCGCAACGCTGAAAGAAGTAAGTTGTTTGCTACTGTAACTGAAGAAGATGGCAGCACCTCATATGCAGGATTGCATAAAGTTGGTTCTTTGTTTGGTTATGCAGTAGATTGGGACCATTATGAGGAAACCGGAGAAATAGTTGTAGGAACAGACATAAGTTCACTTTATCCAAAATATAAAACTCTTGTTTCAAATGCTCTTGAATATGCAAAGATATTAAAAACTCCAAAACTTCTTAATGTTACAGCATATCCTGCAAGCATTAATTCAGCAATGAATCAGGTCATGGATATAGCTAATAGCTACATAAATCCTGTCATCATGGGTCAAAAGAACTTAAACAGTGACTGGAATAGCATGCTGGCAGATTGCAATGGTGCAGGTTATGCCAATGTAAAAGCTGTTATTAAAGAAACTGCAAAGTCTTTAGGTATTATTTAGAATATACAAAAGAAGAAATCATGAGTTATACAATACCCTGTTGATTTTTAATTTCAACAGGGTATTGTTATTTTATAAAAACAAGGCTTAGAAGTGTCTTCTAAGCCTTTAAAATATTGGTGCGAAGGACGGGACTTGAACCCGTATGGATTGCTCCACACGCCTCTGAAACGTGCGCGTCTGCCAATTTCGCCACCCTCGCACAAAATTATGCTATATAATCTTAGCATATCAAAATTAAATAGGCAAGTTGTTTTTTTTAACTTTTTTATTAAAATAATGGATAAATAAACATATTATTGCTATTAAAAAATCTTATTGCTTGCCAAAAGCTTTTGTTGTAGTATATAATGTTCTTTTGAAAATATTGAAGGAAATTAAAAAGTGCTTGAAGTAATTGGACTATCTCACTCTTACGGCGACAAGGTGTTATATGATAACGCCTCTTTTTCGTTATATAATAAAGAACATATGGGGCTGGTCGGTCAAAACGGCACAGGCAAAAGCACATTAATCAGAATTCTTACTGGAGAGATTTTGCCTGATAAAGGTCAAATAATACGTAATCCAAAAGCTATTGTTGGACATCTTGATCAGTATGCTGAGATAGACAAGTCTCATACAATAGAGTCATATTTGCGTGAAGCGTTTGCGGATTTATATAAAGAAGAGCAACGACTTAATGAAATCAACAAAGCGCTTATAAATAATCCTGACAAAAAGCTTATAAAACAAGCATCGTCAATAATGGAACGGCTTGCTCAAAGCGATTTTTATGCTATTTCTGCTGCCATTGGTAAGGTATGTGCAGGTTTGGGAATTACAGCTATGGGGTTAGATACACCTATAACCAACCTTAGCGGCGGTCAGCGTGCCAAGGTAATTTTGGCAAAACTATTGCTTCAAAAACCCAATCTCTTGCTTTTGGACGAGCCTACCAATTTTTTGGATACTTCTCATGTTGAATGGCTTTCAAAACATCTCAAAAATTATCCAGGAGCTTTTATTGTAGTTTCGCACGACCATGAGTTTTTGAACGCTATAACTAACTGCATTTTGGATATAGAGTTTTGTAAAATCACCAAATATAGCGGCAATTACTCGTCTTTCTATGCTCAAAAAGAACAGCGCAGGCTAGAATATGAGAGAAATTACAATGCGCAGCAGAAGTTTATTGAGCGCACAGAAGATTATATTGCCCGCAACAAGGCACGCGCTTCAACTGCACGTATGGCACAAAGCCGGCAAAAGATGTTAGACAAGCTGGAAAAACTTCCTCCGCCTAACGTTATAAAAGAGCCTGTCTTTAACTTTAAATATACGCCTGTCAACGCCCAAACTGTTTTGGAAGTTAAGAATCTTGAAATAGGATATTATTATCCATTGCTTCCAAAGCTTAATTTCAGCATCAATAACAAGCAGCGTGTTGCCATTACGGGATTTAACGGTATAGGAAAATCAACCCTAATTAAGACACTTATAGGCGAAATTAAGCCCTTAGGCGGCAGTTTTAAATTTGCTCAAAATTGTATAATAGGCTATTTTTCTCAAGACCTTATATGGAAAGATGAAGATGTAACGCCATTAAATTATTTGGGCATGTTGTATCCAAAATGCTCGGACAAAGATATTAGAAAAATGCTCAGTTCAGTTGCCATAAGAAGTGAGCATATGATGCAAAAGATCACGACGCTTAGCGGAGGTGAACAATCCAAAGTCAAACTTGCTCAAATTATTATGAAGCCTTGCAATATATTGATTTTGGACGAACCTACCAACCATCTTGATGTAGAATCCAAGTCAGCTCTTACAAAAGCACTGAAAAAATTTGAGGGTACGGTAATTTTGGTCAGCCATGAAAAGGCCTTTTATGCAGCTTGGGCTGATAAGATTATTAATATAGAAAAACTTATTATCAAGCAATAATCAGGAAAAATAGTTATTTCCAAGATTTAGACGATTTTTTTAAAGTCAAAACATTGACAATTAATCAAAATCGGGGTTATAGTATTATGGGAGTAAGATTATGAAAATACTAATGCATATGTGTTGCGCTCCTTGCGCAATATATCCTTTAGAAAAATTAACTGAAGAAAAGCATGAGGTATTTGGACTATTTTTTAATCCTAATATCCATCCGATAGAAGAGTATAACAAAAGACGGGCTACATTGCAGGAATTTTCCAAAATATATAATATACCCATTGAAATTATTGATGGATTTATGCAATCAGAATGGGAGACATTCACAGGCACGAGCGAAGAGCGCTGCGAAATGTGTTATAGCATAAGACTCCAGCTTACTGCAAAATATGCACTGGATAACGGCTTTGATGCTTTTACTACAAGCCTTTTAGTAAGTCCCTATCAAAAACATGATTTGATAAAAACCCTTGGAGAAAAGTTTGGTAATCAAATTGGCGTGCCTTTTTATTACGAAGATTTTAGGACAGGCTATAGACAAGGACAGCAAAAAGCAAAAGAACTTAATTTGTACCGTCAAAAATACTGCGGATGTATAATTTCTTATAACGAAACAATTTTGCCAAAATTAAAAGCAAAAGCTCAATAAAAAAACCTATCTAAAAAAATAAAAGACCGTTAATTAACGGTCTTTTTATTTTTTGCTTTTAGTGCTGTGTTTTTAAACAGATACTTCCAAGAACTTTGCATCGCCTGTAATCTTAAACGGTAATGTTGCAGGCACAAAGTAGGTTTCGCCTTTTTTGAATTCATATTTGACAATGCTGTCTGTAATTTCACCTTTTCCCTCTAAGAATAGGATAGCACAGAAACTATCGTCGATTTTTCTCTTGTAAATTCCGCTTGTAGTTACTTCTTTTACTGAGAAATATCTGTCTTTAACTAATTGTCTAAATGATTTTTTCTCAATCTTAGGATTTTCTACTTCATAAGGTCCTAAATTAGCAACATCAAGAGCTTTTTCTATATGAAGTTCACGAGGTTTTCCGTCTTTTCCTACACGGTTATAATCAAATAATCTATATGTTACATTAGAATTTTGTTGAACTTCTGCAACAGTCAAACCTGCAGTCATTGTATGAACTGTTCCTGCTGGAATATAAAAGATATTACCAGGCTGTGCAGGATAAAATTGCATCAAATCTAATAGATTGCCATCATTGATGCTTTGAATAACTTGAGCTTTCGTAACTTTTTGTTTGAATCCAAGGTATACGCCTGCGCCAGGTTCAGCATCTAGTATATACCATGCTTCGCTCTTTCCGTATTGGTTTTCGTGTTTGTGTGCATAATCATCACCTGGATGTACTTGAATAGAAAGTTTGTCGCTTGTATCCAGCAACTTGATGATCATAGGAAACATTGGGAAGAGGCTTAGACTTTTTCCGATAGAAGACTCTATAGGCCATGAATTAAGCAGTTCTTTTAGGGTCTTTCCATCATAAGTACCGCCTTCAACAGTTGTTAATCCATCGGGATGAAGCGATAGTTCCCAAGTTTCTGCGATTTTTTCGCCTCCGCGCTTATTCCAAACGCTATTTAGTTTTTTTCCGCCCCAGATATAATCTTTGACGACAGGATTAAGTTTTAATAACTCAATATGCATTTGTAATCCATCCTTTATTTTTTTATTATTTTGACGTACGATTAATCGTCGTCATTATAATAGTCAATGTATTTGCTTGGATAATCATAATCATCAAAACGCTCGTCATTGCCATAATCAAAATTTCCAAACTCGTCATCGTCATCATCAGTAATATCATCTTCATCATCATAATAATTGTCGTCATCTTTTTCGTTTATAACTTTGATTAAGTTGACAATGTCCGAAACAAGAATCATGCTTAAAGGAAATATAACCAATGTGATAATACCCAAAGGATTTCCTATGAAATTGATGATTTTGACAAGAGCTGGTTTGCTTGTGTCATAGATGCCCACTACCTGATCAGGCAAAACAGTCCAGCTATCAACTTTTCCATTATTGGCATCTCCTTTGGTTTTAAAACCAATTATATTAGTTTCATTATCTTTTAACACTTCGTCAACACGATGAGTTATTACTATTTTATCTCTATCAATCCCCCAACTTTTTTTTTCTGCTTCAGTTAAGTCATGATAAAACGATATTACATCGTTTGATTTTATATTGCTAATGTCAATTTTCTTAATTAATATATATTTACCGACAGAAATGGTCGGCTCCATACTAGGAGAAATAACTTTCAAAAACGAATAACCACCCAATACAGGAACTTTGTTATTAACCTTGCTGTTGATGATAAAATAACAAAGCAGTCCCACAACGCATATTAAGAGAATATACCCTATAATAGAGAGTGCACTCATCACGCGCTTAAAAATAGATTGTGGTTGTTCGTTTTTCATGTTTATATTTTCTTTTGCATAATATTAATCGGTCTTAATAAAAAAATGAAATGTTAAAATGAACTTTAATTTGGTGGGCGATGGGGGACTCGAACCCTCGACTTTCACCACGTCAAGATGACACTCTCCCAACTGAGTTAATCGCCCATAAAATATATACTTTTATTTTATCAGATAAAAAGCAAAATGTAAATATCAAAATCAATTTAAAGTAAGTGTATTTACTATTTTATGACTTAATTAAATTTATTTACAAACAAAATTCATTAATATATAATAACTAGTAGTTTAAAGTTTGGTAAGTTTTGGTTAATTAGGAGATTTTTAAATTGAACGATATTTTAAAGCAAAATGAAATTTGGTTAAAAAATGTTGAAGGTTATTGGAAAAAAGACCTTGAAAGTGTTCAAGACAATCAAAACGAAATAACAGACAGGTTTTACAAATCATTAGAATTTGGAACTGGGGGCTTAAGAGGAATAATTGGCAGCGGAACCAACCGTATGAATATCTACACAGTAAAAAAAGCATCGTTGGGACTTGCGCAGTATATTGTTGCCAATAATCAAAACCCTTCTATAGCTATTTCATATGATTCTCGTAATTTTTCATATGAGTTTGCGCATGCCGCAGCTGAGGTTTTTGCTTTTTCCGGCATTAAGGTTTACATTTTCTCTACACTTAATCCCACTCCGTTATTGTCTTTTGCGGTTAGAAATCTAAAATGCAATGCCGGAGTTATGGTTACAGCTTCTCATAATCCAAAAGTTTATAATGGTTATAAAGTTTACGGCTCAGACGGCTGTCAATTGACATTGGAAGCATCAGAAGATGTTTTAAATAGAATAAATGCAATAGAAGATATCTTTTCAATAAAAACGGACACATTTGAAAATTATCTGCAATCTGGAAAGATTAGCTATATAGACAGCAATGTCTATGAAGAATTTATAAAAAATGTTATCAGCTGTTCAGTAGCAGAAGAAGGGACCAAAGACATAAAAATTGTTTACACCCCGCTAAACGGAACGGGTTATATTCCTGTAACAGATGTATTAAGAAGACGTGGATTTCAAAATGTAAGTGTTGTTCCTGAACAAGAACTTCCTGATGGTAATTTTGAAACATGTCCTTATCCTAACCCTGAAGCCGCAGAAGCGCTTAGCCTTGCTATAAAACTAGCTGACAAAAAAGATGCGGATTTGATTTTGGCAACCGATCCGGATTCTGATAGATTGGGTACAGGTGTTAGACATAAGGGTAAAATTAGATTATTAACAGGTAATGAAGTAGGTATTTTGCTTACTGATTATCTTTTGTCTGAGAAGAAAAGATTGGGTAAATTGCCTGCTGCGCCTTTTATAATCAAAACCGTAGTAATTACTGATCTTATTTATGAAATTGCCAAGGATTATAACGCTAAGGTTTATGATGTTTTAACAGGCTTTAAGTTTATAGTCGAAAAGCTTGGTGTTATTGAAAATCAAAACGGTCTAGATAACTTTATCCTTGCTTTTGAAGAAAGCTATGGCTATATGGCTGGACCTTATG
>DATCJR010000024.1 GCA_036562685.1 Clostridia bacterium
AGGGGTGCTGTTGATACTAATGGTTTTCATATCGCCAATTATCATTACGAAGATGTAGTAAAGTTCTCGATTTTATATGAAAAAACAAAATTAAAAAATCCTTCTATAGTCATTGATACCAATCATTCCAATTCCGGAAAAGACGCAATGCAGCAGATCAGAATTGTCAATGAAGTTCTCAACAATAAAAAGCATTTTTCTGATTTTGCCAAGTATTTTAAAGGCTTTTTGATTGAGAGTTATCTTTTGGATGGAGCGCAAGATATTCACGGCAAGGAATTTGGAAAATCCATAACAGACGCATGTTTGGGTTGGGCTAAAACAGAAAAGCTTATTATGCAAATGGCGGATAAATTATGAAAATAAGTTATCTTGGTCCTGTTAACAGTTATTCTTATCTTGCCGCCAAAAAGATAATGTGTCCAGACGATGAAATTATAGAATATCCTACTTTTTTGGATGCAGCGTTAGCGGTAGGCGTACAGACAGATAAAGCTATATTGCCTATAGAAAATTCCTTGGAAGGTGCTGTTGGCAATACTCTAGATATTTTAGCTTGGGAATGCGAATTATATATAACCAAAGAAATCTATCTTGATATTAATCATAAGCTGATTATGAGACAATCGGGCGATTTTAATAACGTAAAAAAAATTATTACTCATTCTCAGGCATACGGCCAGTGCAGAAATTTTCTTGTCAAAAATTATCCTAAAGCTGAGGTAATATATACCTCATCTACTTCTAAGGCGGTTGAATCTCTTTCTGACGATTATACTGCAGCCATAGCAGGAGATCATAATATAAAAGAAGGATTAAAGGCTTTAGACCAAAACATACAGAACGATAAATACAATGTCACAAGATTTGTATCTCTTGAAAAGTCGCCTATAAACAGTCCAGAAAATCAAAAAATTTCTATAATTTTTGATGCTGAAAACAGACCTGGCGGATTACTTAAAATATTGCAGATACTTAATGATTATAATCTAAGTATGACCAAAATAGAATCTAGACCTTTCAAAGGCCAGTTTGGAAGCTATATCTTTTTTGTGGACTTAATCGGAAATATTAATTCTCAAAATGTTATTGCAGCATTGGATTTGATAAAAAAATCAACATCATTTTTTAAATATCTAGGGAATTATTAAATTTTATAAAAACATCATACATAAAACTGCTGTAATAATTATCATAACAATAGATTGAACGGTTTTTGATAGAAAATAAAAACTTATTTTAACTTTTGCGTTAGTCAAAAAGGTAAGATTTTGCATATGTATAGATAATCCGCCCCAGGAGATCAAAAATCCGCACAATACAGTATTAATAATTATATTACTTTTATTTTGGCATATGTTAATACAGCCGTTAGTTACTTCAATTAGTCCTCTTGTAACTCCTTCAGAATAGTTTTGGTCAATATTAATAAGTCTAAATAACGCTTCAAATGTTTTTTCAAATGGATATGTTATATAAAAGTCATTAAAAAGGTCAGATAGCATATAAAATATGCTTATAAA
>DATCJR010000025.1 GCA_036562685.1 Clostridia bacterium
CGGAATAATTATCAGCCCTCATCCGAGAGCAAAAAACAGCACAATCACAGCAGCAAAAATTGTGCTTGAAGCTGCAATAAAAGCCGGCGCACCCGAAAACATTATTGCTTGGATTGACGTTCCTTCTTTGGAAATGACCAATATGGTTATGAAAGAAGCGGACATCATTTTGGCTACGGGCGGTCCCGGTATGGTAAAAGCAGCATATTCAAGCGGAAAACCTGCCTTAGGCGTAGGCGCAGGCAATACACCCGCTATCATAGACGAATCAGCCGATATTGTTTTGGCAGTTAACTCAATTATTCATTCCAAGACATTTGATAACGGAATGATATGCGCTTCCGAACAGTCGGTTATTGTTTTGAAAGAAGTATATGACAAGGTAAAATCAGAATTCAAGGCAAGAGGCTGCTATTTCCTTGATGAAGAAGAAACTCAAAAAGTAAGAAAAACTATAATAATTAACAATGCTTTGAATGCCAAAATCGTAGGTCAATCGGCATATAAGATTGCAACGCTTGCAGGAGTGGAAGTACCTCAAAACACCAAGGTATTGATAGGCGAAGTAGAAAAGGTGGATTTGTCAGAAGAATTTGCGCACGAAAAATTATCG
Source organism: Clostridia bacterium (assembly GCA_036562685.1). Classification (NCBI taxonomy): domain Bacteria; kingdom Bacillati; phylum Bacillota; class Clostridia; species Clostridia bacterium. The sequence continues at coordinate 614 of DATCJR010000025.1, forward strand.
CCTGTACTTGCTATGTATAAGGCAAATGATTTTGAGGACGCTATTTCCAAGGCAGAGCATCTTATTGCAGACGGCGGCTACGGACACACATCATCTCTTTATATCAATGCAGTTACTCAAAAAGAAAAAATCGATGTCTTTTCCGCAAGAATGAAGACTTGCCGTATTTTGATTAATACTCCTTCTTCACAGGGCGGAATTGGAGATATTTATAACTTTAAGCTTGCACCTTCGCTTACCCTAGGCTGCGGTTCATGGGGCGGCAATTCAGTTTCTGAAAACGTAGGTGTTAAGCATCTTCTCAATATAAAAACTGTGGCAGAAAGGAGAGAAAATATGTTGTGGTTTAGAACGCCTGAAAAGATATATATAAAGAAAGGCTGCTTGCCGGTTGCTTTAGCCGAACTCAAAAATGTATTGAACAAAAAGAAAGTATTTATCGTTACAGACAGATTCTTATATACCAATGGATATACAAAATGCGTTACCCAAAGATTAGACGAAATGGGTATTGAGCATACGGTATTTTTTGATGTTGAGCCTGATCCTACATTAAAATGTGCAATGGAAGGCGCAAAATGCATGAATTCTTTCAAGCCTGATTGTATAATAGCAATAGGCGGCGGAAGCGCAATGGACGCAGGTAAAATTATGTGGGTAATGTATGAACATCCTGAAGTTGACTTCATGGATATGGCTATGCGCTTTATGGATATAAGAAAGAGAGTATATACTTTCCCCAAAATGGGTGAAAAAGCATATTTCATAGCTATTCCTACCTCAGCAGGTACAGGCTCAGAAGTTACTCCGTTTGCGGTTATCACTGATCAAGACACAGGCGTAAAATATCCTTTGGCTGATTACGAATTGTTGCCTGATATGGCGATTGTAGATGCCGACCTTATGATGAGCGCACCCAAAGGACTTACAGCAGCGTCTGGTATTGATGCCGTAACACACGACTTAGAAGCAATAGCATCTATGCTAGCTACTGATTACACTGACGGACTTGCATATAAATCATTGAAAACTATTTTTGAATATTTGCCCAGAGCATACGAAAACGGTCAGACCGATGTTGAGGCAAGAGAAAAAATGGCCAATGCTGCTACTATGGCTGGTATGGCTTTTGCCAATGCGTTCTTGGGTGTATGCCATTCTTTGGCGCATAAGCTGGGTGCTTTCTTCCATCTCCCTCACGGTGTTGCCAATGCGCTTATGATCACTCATGTTTTGAGATACAACGCACAAGAAGTTCCTGTAAAGATGGGTACATTCCCTCAATACGACCATCCTAAGACTTTGGAAAAATATGCAGATTTGGCAAGATATTTGGGCTTAAAAGGCAAGGATGATAAAGAATTACTCAACAGCCTTATAAAAGCTATTGATGAACTCAAAGAAAAGGTCGGAATCAAAAAGACAATAAAAGATTATGGCATTGAAGAATCTGAATTCTTGGCTAAGCTCGACGAAATGACCGAACAGGCATTTGACGATCAGTGCACAGGTGCAAATCCTAGATATCCGCTTATGAGCGAACTTAAGCAAATGTACCTGGATGCATACTACGGAAACAATAAAGGGGAATAAAAAATGAAATTAGATAAGGTAATAGCAGTAAGAACTAATAAGACAATATACCGTGACGGCGACAAGGTTATTAAAGTGTTTGATAAGGATTATTCAAAGGCTGATATTCTTAACGAGGCTTTGAATCAGGCTAGAGTAGAAGAAACAGGGCTTAACATTCCCAAAATCTTAGAAGTAACCAAAATCGATGAAAAATGGGCTATTGTTCTCGAATATATTGAAGGCAAGACTTTGGACAGATTGATGAAAGAAAATCCCGAAAAATATGACGAATATCTCAATATGTTTGTTGATTTGCAAGTTTTTGTTCTATCCAAAAAATGCCCTATGCTCAATAAACTAAGAGACAAAATGGATAGAAAGATTTCACAGGCGCCATTGAACGCTACAACAAGATATGACTTGCATACTCGTCTTGCCAGCATGCCAAAAAAAGATAGACTTTGCCACGGGGATTTCAACCCTAGCAACATTATAATTACCAAAGATAATGTTCCGTATATTCTAGACTGGTCGCATGCTACTCAAGGCAACGCCAGTGCGGATGCGGCTAGAACATATTTATTGTTCTGGCTGGCGGGCGATATCACCGGTGCTGACAAATATCTTAATTTATTTTGTGAAAAAAGAGATACTGCAAAACAATATGTTCAGCAATGGATACCTATTGTTGCTGCTTCACAGCTTACCAAAGGAAAGCCTCAAGAAAGAGAATTTTTGATGCACTGGATAGATGTAGTTGACTATGAATAAGGAGGGATGTACTATGTTAAAAGTCAAGATTTGTATAGGAAGTGCGTGTCATCTCAAAGGCTCGCGTCAGGTAGTAGAAGAACTTCAATACCTGATTGACACTAACAATCTGAAAGACAAGGTCGAACTGAGCGGTGAATTTTGCATGAATAAATGCACTAATGAAGGCGTTAATATTTCGGTCAATGATGAGTGTTTTTCGGTTAAGCCTGATCAGGTCAAGCAATTCTTTACAGACGTTATTCAAAAAAGGCTATAAATATAGGTGATCGCTTGAAACTAAAGATATGTGTGGGAAGCTCTTGTCACTTGCATGGCTCTTATGCAGTTATTGAAGAGCTTTCCAAATTGCTAAAAAAATACGGCGTAGAAAATCTAGTAGAAATGGAAGCTAGTTTTTGTATGGGACAATGCCAGCATAGCGTTAATATTACTGCTGACGAAGTCTTTTTACACGACGTAAATCAAGAAAATATTGAAAAGAAATTTTTGGATGAAATATATCCTAAGTTAAGGAACAAATGATAAGTTACCTTGAATTTAAAGATGCAAGGTGTAAAGACTGCTACAAGTGTCTAAGGGAATGTCCGGCTAAAGCGATAGAAGTCTTTAACCACCATGCCAAAATTATAGAACAAAGATGCATTTTGTGCGGCAAATGTACACGTGTTTGCCCGCAAAATGCAAAAAAAGTTCATTCAGAAAGAATTGAAGTAGAAAAGCTGTTAAAAAGCGGTGTTCCTGTTATAGCAAGCGTTGCACCGTCTTTTGTTTCTAGTTTTGAATTGAATGACTTTGGTGCTATGAAGTCCGCTCTTATCAAGCTGGGCTTTTTTGATGCTGAAGAAACAGCGGTCGGCGCCAAAGCGGTATCTGAAGAATATCTGAAAATTTTGGATACAAAAAAATTCAAAAACTTTATAACTTCTGCATGTCCTGCAGTCAATCGCATGATACAGCTTTATTACCCAGATGCTTTGCAATATCTTGCGCCTGTAGATTCGCCTATGATTGCGCATGCCAAGATTCTAAAGAAAAAATATCCAGATTGCAAGATAGTTTTTATATGCCCTTGTATCGCAAAAAAGCGTGAAGCCAAAGAAAGCGGGCTGATCGACGGGGTTTTGGTTTTTGAAGACCTTGTAAGTATGTTAAAAGATAATGGCATACAGTTAGTAGAACAAGGCGAGCAGGATTCAAAAAACGGCAAACCTAACAGAGCGCGATATTATCCGATAAGCAGGGGTATTATAAAATCTTTTTCAAGATATCCCGAAGGTTATGAGTATGTCGCTGTTGACGGTGTTGCAAAATGCACAGAAGTTTTGCAAAACATCAATAGTTTGTCTGGAATGTTTTTGGAATTAAATTCTTGCGAATATGCTTGCATTAATGGTCCTTGCAGTCTAAAAACAGTAGGCGGTTCGGTAAAAGCCAACGAAGCTGTAAGAAGTTATGTTCAGCAGGATTTTAAAAAAGCAAAAACAGAAGATAATTTTGATTACGGTACGATAGATTTTTCCTGCATTAGAAAACGAATAAAGCCAGTTGAATATACGCCTACTGAGCATGAGATAAAAGAAATTTTAGCCAAAACAGGCAAGCTCACGCCTGATGATGAACTTAACTGCGGAGCGTGCGGATATTCAACATGCCGAGAAAAAGCATGGGCGGTAGCCAATGGCTATGCCAATATAGACATGTGCCTGCCTTATATGAGAGAAAGGGCAGAATCCATGTCATATGAAATGATTCAAAACAGCCCAAACGGCATAATTTTGTTAGATAATGATTTCAAAATTTTGGAACTCAATTCCAAAGCAAAAAAGCTATTAGGCATAGATTATACCAATGCAAGAGGAATGTATGCGGCGGATTGTTTTGATTTTAGCGATTTTGTAATAGCCAAATCTAAAGGTCAAAACATACATAACAAAAAGATATATGTAAGCAAAACGGATTCTTATGTCGAGCTAACGATTATTCTTTTAAAAAACCACAGTCTTTTGTACGGCATAATGAAAGATATAACTGAAGAAACAACTTATGAAGAAAAACTCAAAAGCGTAAAAATGGAGACGTTGAGAACAACGGATGAAGTAATAAAAAAGCAAATGCGCGTTGCGCAAGAGATAGCTTCGCTTTTGGGTGAAACGACTGCAGAAACCAAGGTAGCTTTGCTAAAACTTAAAAAAACACTGCAAGAAGAAAACGGTGAAGTAAAATGATTCCGCTGTGTCTAGAATATGGTTATACATCACTAAATCATGTCGGAGAAGAGCTCTGCGGAGATAAGGTTGAATACTGCAAAAACGGAGATAACATCACTCTTGTTTTGGCAGACGGATTGGGAAGCGGAGTTAAAGCCAATATTTTGGCGACATTGACAAGCAAGATATTATGCACTATGGTTTCCAACGGTATCGGAATGGAAGATTGCCTTGAAACAATTTTGCAGTCTTTGCCGGTCTGCAAAGTGCGAGGTATTGCATATTCGACTTTTTCTATAATTAATATTAACACTCAAGGACAAGGTTATCTTATTGAGTTTGATAATCCGCAGGCCATTTATTATCATAAGGGCAGATGTCAGAATTTTGCTAGAACCCAAATGGAAATTTTGGGCAAGACCGTTTATAAAACAGATCTCGATCTGTCCGAAAACGATGTAATAATCATGATGAGCGATGGAGCGATACACGCCGGCATAGGCATGACTCTTAATTTTGGCTGGAAGCGTGAAGACATCATGAACTTCATTGACCGTGCAGTGGACTCGCATATGAGCGCGCGCTGCATAGCTTCGCTTGTGGCAAGCGCATGCAATGACTTGTATCTTGGACAGCCTGGCGACGATACCACTGTGGCGGCGGTAAGAGTTAGAAAAGAGCAAAAAGTCAAAATTATGGTAGGACCGCCCGTCGAAAAAGATAAAGACAATTATTACATCTCCGAATTTTTAAAAGGTGACGGTAAAAAAGTAGTTTGCGGCGGCACTAGTTCATTAATAGTCGCAAGATATCTTAACACCGAAGTCAAAACCGCTTTGGATTTTCCGGACAAAGATGTTCCGCCGATCGGATATATAAAAGGTATTGATTTGGCGACAGAAGGCGTATTGACTTTGAGAAAGCTGCTTAATTTGTGTGAAAAATATATTTCTAACAGTGATTTGTCGCCCAAGTATTTCAAAGAGCAAGACGGAGCATCAAAGCTTGCAGATTTATTGTTTGAAGAAGCTACTCATATCATTTTTTATGTGGGGCAGAGCATTAACGCAGCTCATCAGGGATTGCCTATAGATACCACTATGAAATTAAAGCTGATAGAAACTCTTTCAAACAATCTAAAGCTTATTGGCAAACATGTAGAAGTCTATTATGACTAGTTAAATATTGTCAATATCAAAAAATATAATGTTTTATTAGTCAAAAAATCTAAAAAGTGATAAAATAATGCAAGTTTAAAATTGGTTTTCAAAAGAAGAAATAAAAAGGGTTTTGTAAAAAGGGTTATATAATGGAAGTCAGAAAATTTGATACGAAAGTTCAATTATTAAAATATAAAGTATTAAAAGAAGTAGCCAAACATGCATTTGATGATGACTTATTAGAACATATCAATGATATTCCCAAGACGATAGTTCCCGGCAAACATGCTACCATGCGTTGCTGTGTATATAAAGAAAGAGCAATTTTGTCAGAAAGAATTAAGCTTGCTATGGGCGGAGATAAATCAAATCCCAATGTAATAGAAGTTATTGATATTGCCTGTGATGATTGTCCTGCGGGCGGTTATACTGTTACGGATTCCTGCAGAGGCTGTCTTGCTCATAGATGCGAAGATGTATGCAGAAGAAATGCAATTTCTTTTGACGAACACCAAAAAGCGCATATAGACAAATCAAAATGCGTAGAATGCGGTATGTGCGCAAAAGTTTGTCCTTACAATGCGATCAACAACTTCAAAAGACCTTGTCAATCGGCTTGTAAAGTTAAGGCGATCACTATGGATGAAAACCATGCTGCTAAGATAGAAAATGAAAAATGTATTGCTTGCGGCGCTTGCGTTTATCAATGTCCTTTTGGCGCAATTTCTGACAAGTCGTTTATTTTGGATGTTATAGACATCTTGAAAAAGAGTCAGAATAACACTCAATATAAGGTTTATGCCGTAGTTGCTCCCTCAATTTCAAGCCAATTTACATATGCAAAACTAGGTCAGGTTATATCTGGCATCAAGGCTTTGGGCTTTTATAGTGTAGTTGAAGCAGCTTTAGGCGCTGATATGGTCGCTTATAGCGAAGCAAAAGAACTCGCCGAAAAAGGATTTTTGACAAGTTCATGCTGTCCTGCGTTTGTTGATTATATCAATAAAAACTTCCCGACTTTGGTACCTCATATTTCTCACAACCTTTCACCTGTTGCGACTATTTCAAAATATCTAAAAGAACGCAATAAAGACTGCAAGGTAGTATTTATAGGACCTTGCACTGCCAAAAAGATGGAATTCCAAAAACCCGAAGTTAGACCTTATATAGACAGCGTTATAACTTTTGAAGAGCTGCAGGCGTTATTTGACAGCAGGTCTATGGATATTAATACTCTAGGCGAAGATGTTTTGGACAATGCGTCGTATTTTGGCCGAATCTTTGCTCGAAGCGGCGGTCTTAGAGACGCTGTAAAACAGGCACTCAAAGAAAGAGGAATTACAGACTTTGATTACAAGCCTATTGCCTGCGACGGAATAGAAGAGTGCAAAGTCGCTTTGCTTAAAGCATCGAAGGGTGTTTTAAACGAAAACTTTATTGAAGGCATGGCGTGCGTTAACGGCTGTATAGGTGGTGCCGGCTGCCTAACCCACGGCGAGAAAAACAAGGCTGAAGTTGACAAATACGGCAATGAAGCATTAGAAAAAACTATAACAGACGCAATAAGCGTTTTGAAATAAAAGCGAGTTTAAATGAATATAAATAGAAAGCTGATTAATGTTTGTTAATCAGCTTTTTTTTATACCTTAAAAATAATTTTTATCCCTAAGAATAAAGTTACAATAATTCATAATAAAACAAAATACACCTTGAAAATCATATAGAAATATATTAAAATGAATTTATGATGATAAAGGAGGGAATTATGCGTGAGACAAGGGATATACGTAATATCGCTTTGATTGGACACACAGGAGAAGGAAAAACCACCGTAGCCGAAGCAATGTTGTTTTGCGGAAAAGCAATTGACCGAATGGGCAAAGTGCCTGACGGAAACACAGTAATGGATTTTGACCCCGAAGAAGTTTCTAGGCATATTTCCATCAGCCTTGCGACAGCCAACATCGAATGGGAAGGCTGCAAAATAAATATTATAGACGTTCCTGGTTTTTTTGATTTTGAAGGAGAAATGATAGAAGCACTCAAAGTAGCTGACGGTGCAATAATCGTAACAAGCGCTGGCGGCACTTTGACGGTAGGAACAGAAAAGGCAATAGACTATTGCATAAAAAATCATTTGCC
>DATCJR010000026.1 GCA_036562685.1 Clostridia bacterium
TTGGCTATGGTAAAGCGGTCATCAATAGACAGATATTTTAGTCCGTCGCCCACAAACTCCATAGATTTATATAAAGCGCCGTCAACGCCTATAAGCCCTATGATATGAAGAATGATATCTTTTCCGCAAATATATTTTGCAGGCTTATTTTTTAGCACAAACTTAATAGCTGAAGGAACCTTAAACCATGCTTCTCCGCTGTATATTGCAGCAGCAAGGTCGGTACTGCCTACGCCTGTTGCAAAAGCGCCAAGCGCTCCGTATGTACAGGTATGGGAATCCGCTCCAATTATGCAATCTCCCGGGCCTACAAGACCTTGTTCGGGTAACAAAGCATGCTCAACACCCATTGTTCCGACATCAAAATAGTTGTCAATATCAAAAGTTTTGGCAAATGTTCTCACGCATTTGCATTGTTCTGCCGCTTTGATATCCTTGTTAGGTGTAAAATGGTCCATAACAAGTGCTATACGGCTTTTGTCAAAAACCTTGTCAAGTTCGGCTTTTTGGAACTCTTTTACAGCAACAGGGGATGTAACGTCGTTGCCTAAGACAAGATCAAGCTTGGCTGTAATCAGCTGACCTGCTTCAACCTTGTCAAGTCCTGCATGAGCCGCTAAGATTTTTTGCGTCATAGTCATAGCCATAAATTTATTTCTCCGTTTATAAAATTTTTTTTAATTTCTATTTTTAATAATCTTTTTATCAGACATCAGCTTATATTCGATACTATCGACAAGCGCCTTAAAGCTTGCTTCTATAAGGTCGGTAGAAACTCCCACAGTGGACCATACATCAGTTCCGTCCGTTGAAGAAATCAAAACGCGAACTTTGGCGGCGGTCGCTTCTTTTGAATCCAGTACTCTAACCTTATAGTCTATTAAGCTCATCTTAGCGAGATTAGGATAAAAATATTCCAAAGCCTTTCTCAAAGCTAAGTCAAGTGCGTTGACAGGGCCGTCGCCTTGGGCGCATGTCAATTCGTATTTGTCTTGAACTTTTATTTTTACCACAGCTATCGCTGACAGCATTTTTTCTGATGGAGCTTCTGTTGATGTCTTGTAACTTACAAGCTCAAACTGCGGAACATAAAGTCCCAACGCCTTATATACAATCAATAAGAATGATGCTTCGGCACTTTCAAATTGATATCCGTCTTTTTCCATAGCTTTGATGATGTTAAGTATATCGGTAACTTTAGGACTGTCTTTGGTAAGCTCAGGAAAATAATTTTTGATTTTGTTAACCAGCGCATTTCGTCCAGCGATTTCGCTTAGCACAAATTTTCTTTCATTGCCTACGGTTTCGGGATTAATATGTTCGAAAGAAAGGTTGTTTTTGAGTACGCCGTCAGCGTGCATGCCGGCTTTGTGTGTAAATGCTGAAGAACCTACATAGGGCATAAACTGCGACAATGTGATATTGGAAATTTCTGCAATCTTTCTTGCTGTATTAGTCAAAGACGCGATATTTTCTTCAGGTACACAATGATATTGCATCTTTAATTGCAGAGAGGGTATAACTGCAGCAAGATTGGTATTGCCGCAGCGTTCGCCGTATCCTACAAATGTGCCTTGAATATGTCTAGCTCCAGCTTTTACCGCCATTAATGTGTTGGCTTCGGCACATGCCGCGTCATTATGACAGTGTATGCCTATAGTCGCATTGGGAAATTCCTGAACTACTCTTTGTGTTATCTCAAAAATTTCATAAGGGAAAGAGCCGCCGTTGGTGTCGCAAAGAACCAAAGTCTGCGCTCCGCCTTCATAGGCAGCAGCCAGCGTTTTGATTGCATATTCTGAATCAGTCTTGTAACCGTCAAAAAAATGCTCAGCGTCATAAATGACTTTTTTGCCTTGATTGGTCAGATATGACACAGTGTCTTTTATCATATTGAGATTTTCTTCAGGCGTTGTATTAAGAATTTCGGTTACATGCAAATTCCAGCTTTTGCCAAAAATAGCAACAGCAGAAGTATTGGCGGCTAGAAGAGATTGTATATTATTATCTTCTTCGACTTTTATATTTTTTCTTCTAGTTGAACCAAAAGCGACAAGAGTAGCGGACTTCAACTTAGACTCTTTTAGCTTAGAAAAAAATTCAAGGTCTTTTGGATTGGAGCCCGGATTACCTGCTTCAATATATGTTACTCCAAAATCATCAAGTGTCTTTGCAATGTTAAGTTTATCTTCAATAGAAAAGTTGATGCCTTCGCTCTGGGCACCGTCTCTTAATGTCGAATCAAATATTTCAATTCTTTTTGCAAATTTT
>DATCJR010000027.1 GCA_036562685.1 Clostridia bacterium
ATAAATTTTGGTCACAAAAAAACAAAAGGGCTTTTAACTTAGCCCTTTTGAAATATTTTTTTAATTGATATCTTACTTTTCTTTAATCTTTCTAAATCTAAAGAAGTAAACACCAACACCAACGATCAAAACAATTGCAGTAATAATCAAGATAGTTGACAATACTTGATAGTTGATAGGAGATTTGCCTTCACCTGTTACGGTTAATTTAAACTCCTTGGTGTAAACATTGCCTGCTTCGTCAGTAACTGTATAGGTTAATGTATATGTTCCTGCATCACTAAGCTTATAATATTCTTTATTGTTATCGTCAGTAGAAACATTAATTACATCACCATTAGGACCATAAAGAACTCTTGAAATCTTCAAATCACTTGCTTTTGTAACGTTGTCAGATACATTATCAGAAGTAAGTTCTTTTGCATATAATTTATAGCCCTGTTCGAATTTTGAACTAGTAGGAGCAATTTTAGATACATCCAAAATTGCAGGCTTAATCAAATCTCCGACTTTTACAGTCAAAGTATAAGATTCGGTATTAGAAGAATCACTTATTGTATAAGTAATCTTATATGTTCCATCGATTTCAGGTCTGAATCCTTCTTTACCATTTTTAGTTATAACCTTAACAACTTGACCATTCTTGTCAGTAACTTTAACTTTATATTCCTTCAATGTTCCTTTATCGATAATAGAAACCTCAGGAATTTCTATGAATGCATCATTTTCTGCTGTATATTTTACAGAATAAGAAGGTATTTCGCCCAAAACCTTAAACTCAGGCTTTGTTGTATCAACACAAGTCAATGTTTGAGTAATTGATCTACCTTTTGTATCTGTAAGAGTTATTGAATATTCGCCTACTGCCTTAGGAGTAAAGATATTACCCATAATTTCATAAGCAGGGCCAGTTATTTCTCTCTTTACAAAGTCATTATTGCCATTGTAATTCTTCAAAGGTAATGCATATTCTTCGCCAATTTCAAGTTCAGTAGGAAGTGTAGTGTTATAAGACACTTGAGCTACTTTTCCTGATCCGTTACTGCTCATAAACATTACATCAGAATTGCTTTTTACTTCAAAGTTAACTGTTGCAAATGTAGAAGCACCGCTCATGTTATATGCTCTAATTGTCAAAGAGTGTACACCAGCTTTTCTTACTTCGAAAGAAATCTTTTCCAAAGTCAATTCATACTTTGATGCTGTTTCGTTATAAGCGATACTGCTCAATACAGTTGTGTTCAATCTTTGTCCTACACCTTGATAAGTTACACTGCTAACATCTTTTGTTGCAGGTTCTCTTACAATAACTTCATATCCGATAAAGTCATATTCAGAGCCAGCAGATTGAATAACTATATTAGATACTGTAACAACCTTAGAAGAAGCTACATCATGATAAATTTCTCTTTGCTTATAGTCTGAACCATCAGCAACAAACAATGAAGTTGCTGCATCAGTGCTAGTCCAGTTGGAATCAGCCTTAAATGTAGGAGCGCTTGTCAATATTTTATCGGAATAAACATCAACTGTATATGTTTGTGTTGTAATTGCATTTCCAACACTGTCAGCTGCATTGATAGTTATTTGAATTTTTCCTGCCTTTGCAGGTACATAATAATCCTTTTCATCAAAATCAAATTCTACAGTTTCAGTTCCTGATATTAACTCATATTTTACATCAAGATTAACTTTTGATGTTTCATCATAAGAAGTTATTTCAGGCTTATAGAACTTGTCACCAACCATAACGTATTGAGGTACATTTTTGGTTTGAACAGAAGGATAATCATCATCTACATAAGAATCTTTTATTTCAACAGTTACAGGCTTATAAGAAGTATTTTTTAATTTGCCGTTTGAATCTTTATCTCTAGCTGTAAAAGTAAGAGTAAATGTACCAGTTTGTGTTTTGCCCTTTGTACCAAGTACAGAAAAGTCAATTAAATAATTTCCGTTCTCTTCTTTTACAAAACCTTCAAAATATTTTGAAGCATCTTTTGAGTCATATAAAGTCTCACTAGAAGAATTCTTAATTGAGAAATAAAGTTCAATATCTTCTTTTGCTGTTACATTATCCCAAACTTCGGGTTTAGGTATTATAAGTCTATCATCTGACAATGCACCTGAAGCGTTTTCAACAGTTATACCCCATACGCTAGGTATTGCATCTTCGTCTAATTCGATAACAGGAGCCTTAGTATCTGAAACATTTATTATATAGGTTGATGTTACGCTATTTTGGCTATCATCAGTAGCTGTATATTCAACCTTGTAAGGACCTGCTGTCCAAGGATAGAAAGACATTGACTTATCATTGTCAAATACTACGTCTTCTGTTCCAAGAACTAAGTTCTTTTCATCATCGTCATTTACAACTTTTACTTTCTTGCCTTCATTGTCAAATACAGTAATTGTAACTTTTACATTTTCATCTTTATTATCAGTAGCAGTAGCTTTGGGTAAAGTAAGCTTAACTTTTTGAGCAGCTGAATTAGGAACGCTCAAAACTGATAATACAGGTTTTTCTTCATCTTCAAAATCTTCTTGAACATTGACTGTAAAATCACGAGTTTTTACAACTGAACCATTTGTTGCCTTATATCTTACAAGATAGCTACCAGATGTTGTAGTTTTATCAGCATCAAATGTTGCGATACCATTATTGGGAGTCAATGTTGTAACTGTTCCATTAGGTGCGGTAACAGAATATGTTATAGTGTAATTTCTATTAGCTTCTTCTGTCGCTTCTTCATCAACTTCAGAAGTATTTTCTTTATCATAAACTACCATAGATGCTTCAGGAATAGTAATAGCTGTTCCTGTGCTTATATATGTAGCAATATCAGCACCATTATAAGGAATGCTGATAACAGCATCATCAACAGTTACATTGATTTTAAAACTTTCATAAAAAACACCATTAGCGCCATAAACGCTTACAGTATAATACCCTGCTTTTTGAGGGATGAATTTTTTGTTAGTTAATGTTACATCCTTACCAATGGGGTCTTTTACTAACAATGTCACTGAAGAGCCGGCATTGGACAAATCAATTTCTTCGCCCACATTGCCCTCAGACGGTAATGACCCAATCGTGACTGGTTGAAGCAAATAAGTTTCATCCGCAAAAACCGTAATCACATTCCCCGATAAAAGCGTCAAACTCATTATTAAAACCAGTACTGATATAATAAGTCGGCGTAATTTCTTCATCTTGTAAATACTCTCCTTATTAAGCCAAAGCAATATTTTTAAGTTAACAGATAAAATATACATTAATTACTATTATTTGTCAAACTAAAATTCTAATCTTGTCCTATGATTTGACAATGTTTATTAATGTATTGCCACATTAAAATTTTGTGACATTATTATCCTATTTTTTATTGCCTTTTTATTATTTTACTTCAATTGGTAAATTATGTAAACAAGGTCTTAAGACAAAATTATAAAATTTTAACTTAAAACTCTTATAACGCTTTCTACGCTGTCTACAACTTGTAACTTTTTCAGTTCTTCGATAGCAGCCATCATAGATAATTCTGAGGTTTCATGAGTTAAGAAAACAACTCTAGCAAATTCTTTGTGCTTTCCTTTTTGAATAACGCTTTCTATACTAACATTATGTTTTCCTAAAACTGCAGTTGTTTGCGATAATACTCCCGCCTTGTCTACGCAATTTATAAGCATATAATACTTGCTCTTAAAATCAGTTATTATATTAGTATCATCAGATGAGCATTCAAAATTAACATATCTCGGTTCAATCATGTGCGCGCAATATATAATATCACTTACTATTGCACTGCCCGTGGGCAAATCTCCTGCTCCCTTTCCATAAAGCATAATTTCGCCTACATAATTGCCCACAAGATGTATCGCATTAAAAGAACCTCTTACAGATGCAAGAGGATGCTCATTAGGAACAAAAGCCGGATGAACTCTTACTTCCATAGAGTGATTATACATTCTGCCTATAGCTAGAAGCTTTATTGTATACCCTAATTCCTTTCCGCTTTCGATATCGCTCTTGGTAATATGGGTTATTCCTTCTCTATATATTTTTTCAAGAGGTATTCTTTTTCTAAAAGCAAGTGTAGATAAAATGCTGAGCTTGTACATTGTATCATAGCCTTCAACATCACTTGTAGGATCTGCTTCAGCATAGCCTAGACTTTGAGCTTCAGCCAAAGCATCCGAATAGCTCATATTTTCTTCGGACATCTTAGTCAATATATAATTGGTGGTTCCGTTAAAAATACCAGCAAGCTCTGTAATATTGTTAGCCTGCATACCTTCCACTAAAGAACGTATAATAGGTACGCCGCCTAAGCAGCTCGCTTCAAAATAAAGGCCGCAATTATGTTTCTTTGCGATTTCTTCAAGCTCTGTCCAATGTTTTGAAATAAGTTCTTTATTGGCTGTAACTACATTTTTGCCTGATGACAAGCATTTAGATATAAATGTCTTGGCAGGCTCAATACCACCAATGGTCTCTACAACAACATCTATATCAGGATTAGAAGCAATTTCATCAATATTAGATGCGACCTTATCTGCCGGTACACCCTTTTTTAATGCGTTCTCAACTGTCTTTTCCAAAACTTTTATAACTTGAATATCCAAATTCTCTTTGCAGGCGATGCTGTCATGGTTTTCATTTAAAATTCTGTAAGTGCCCCCGCCTACTGTTCCAAGTCCCAATATTGCTACACCTATTTTCTTCATCAATGCTCTCCTATGTCAATCTTATGTGCAAATTTTTTTCATTAATTTATATCAGGATTATTAAGCTTATAAATATAATACAAACCCTTTAAAGACAGTCTTCTGTCTATATGATCAATTATTGATGTGCCTTGATTAACATACTCGCTTAGGCCGCCCGTTGCGATCACTTTCGCATCATTTAGTCCATCTTCTTCTCTTATCTTTTTCACAATATGTTCAATCATACCAGTAAACGCATAAAAGATACCGGATTGCATATTAGTAATTGTGTTTTTCCCAATAACACTTTTTGGAGTAACAAGTTCGATTTTGGGAAGTTTAGCCGCTGATTCGGCCAAAGAATTGACAGAAGATTTTATTCCAGGACAAATCAATCCGCCCAAAAAATCATTATTTCTGCCTACCACATTGATTGTTGTAGCAGTTCCGAAGTCGGCAACTATAAGTGGACTGCCATATTCTTTCATAGCAGCTACCGAAACCGCTATACGGTCACTTCCCACTTCTTTTGGATTATCATACTTGATATTAAGTCCGGTCTTTACTCCAGCTCCCAAAACCAAAGGCTCAATTCCAAAATAGAAACTGCACATGTGCTCAAATGTATAATTAAGGTCAGGAATAACACTAGAAATAATTATTCCTTTTATATCATTAACAGAAAAATTATGAACAGTGATCAAATTAGTGATCAAAAGTCCGTATTCATCAGATGTACGGCGATAATGTGTAGCAATTCTGCCGCTTGCAACTAAAAAATCGTTTTTAAATAAGCCAATCTTGATATTTGTATTTCCTATGTCTATTACTAAAATCATTGCTTTTCCTTATGTTTATTTTTGATATAAAAAGTGATTTCTGTCTGCTTTCTTTAACGCAAAAACTATTCCAGGTGTAACAATAATTGCTATTGCTAATTCTATTGAACCCGCAATCAGCATTTCAACTATAGCTATCGGCATTGTTATGCCTGATACTTCAAAATTAAATGCAAACAATGCAAAAGAACCTACTACCAATACAGTATTAGTCAATGTAGCTGTAGCAGCTGTCAGACTGTAAGGCAAAATCTCTCTCAAAAAGAAGTTTTTGCTGTTGGCTGTTAGTTTTTTCATTAAGGTTTTAACGCCGTATGCTGTAGGTCCTATAAACAATCTGGGAATTATCGCAATTAATGGATATTCTCTAAACGCTAGAGCAACAAAAAGCTCTAGACCAACAAAACCAGTCTTAATAAATGCATAGCTAATTGATATAATAGCAAACGCAAAGCTTATATATACAGATGCCCTAAAGTCCATAAAAATAACCATTAAAATAAGTGGAATCAAAAAGACATAAGGCAAAAATAAAAAAGCTGCACACAAAGCTGTAAAAACAGCATAAAGAGCGATCGTTGCCGAAGTAGATTTTCTTTTCATTATTTCCTCCGTTTAGGCTCTTTTTCAAGATGCCCTACTTAAAAATTAGTGATTTTTTTTCGTGATACCCTTTTTAGGTGTATCCGTTGTTTTGTATAATTATATCAAATGCATGATTTATATACAACTCAAAATCACTAATAAAACAACTTCTTGTAATAGTATGCGTTTTAATACAACAAAAAAAGCAGAGGTTATCCTCTGCTTTTTTGTGGGCAGTCATCTTTAGTATGTAAGATATTGCCCTAATCTAAGGAGTTACTTAGCACTTTTTGTCACAGCCACATAAACATTGCAAAATTATAATTATGAAGATTAATTCGCAGATGTCTATCTGGCATCCACATCCGTGTCTGTCTCTATCACCTTTGCCGCCGCATATACATAACAGCAATATGATAAAGAAGATCTCATTGCAGCCACAAAAACCGTTGAAGCCACCAAAGCCTCCACAGCCGCAGCCACCGCCAAAATCGCCAAAACTCATTCTTTTATCCTCCTGTAAGATTTGAAATGTCCCTTAATGTCCATTTCTAATTCCATTATATGTTGATAAATATTTTGTGTTCATACACGAAATATAAAAAACACTTGACATAAAAATCTAATGACAATAGACTAATAAAAACACAATATTAAATTTTGGAGATAAGAAAATGGATAACGCTTTGACGATGGACAAACTTATCGCCCTATGTAAAAATAGAGGTTTTATTTTTGCCGGCAGTGAAATTTATGGCGGCTTGGCTAATACCTGGGACTATGGTCCTTTGGGCGTTGAACTCAAAAACAATGTCAAGCGAGCATGGTGGAAGAAGTTTGTGCAGGAATCGCCTTACAATACCGGTCTTGACTGCGCTATTTTGATGAATCCCACTACTTGGGAAGCAAGCGGCCATTTGAGTAACTTTACCGATCCGCTAATGGACTGCAAAAATTGCAAAACACGTCATCGTGCTGACCAATTAATAGAAAACTGGGCAGCAAAACACAACAAAGATATTTCTGTTGCAGGGCTAAGCAATGAGCAATTAAGTGAAATTGTAACTCAAAACAAAATTCCCTGCCCCAATTGCGGTAACAGCAATTTTACAAATGTTAGAAAATTTAATATGATGTTCAAGACTTTTCAGGGAGTTACCGAAGACACTGCTAATATTATTTATCTTCGTCCTGAAACAGCACAAGGTATTTTTGTTAACTTCAAAAACGTTTTAAGATCAACAAGATATAAAGTTCCTTTTGGTATCGGTCAAATAGGAAAATCATTTAGAAACGAAATAACCCCTGGTAACTTTGTCTTCAGAACAAGAGAATTCGAACAAATGGAACTTGAGTTCTTCTGTAAGCCTGGTACTGACCTTGAATGGTTTGATTATTGGAAGAACTTCTGCCATAATTGGTTGCTTGGTCTTAATATAAAACCCGAAAACTTAAAGTTGCGTGACCATAAGAAAGAAGAACTATCTCATTATTCCAAGGCTACAACTGACTTCGAATACAAATTCCCGTTTGGCTGGGGCGAACTTTGGGGTATTGCAGACAGAACAGATTTTGATTTGAAATGCCATCAGGATAAATCTAAAGAAAGTATGGAATATCTTGATCCTGTAACCAATGAAAAATATATACCTTATTGCATTGAACCTTCCCTTGGCGTAGAACGTGCTTTGCTTGCGTTCTTATGCGATGCATATAATGAAGAAAAATTAGATGACGGTGAAACCAGAGTTGTTCTGAAACTTCATCCGGCTCTTGCTCCTTATAAGGTTGCAGTATTGCCGCTTCAAAAGAAATTGTCTGAAAAGGCAGAAGAAGTTTATAAATCACTGTCCAAAAAGTTTATGACAACTTATGACGAAACTGGTAGCATAGGAAAACGCTATCGCCGTCAAGACGAAATTGGAACTCCTTATTGCCTAACAGTAGACTTTGAATCATTGGAAAACGATACAGTTACAATTCGTGATCGTGATACAATGCAGCAAGTTAGATTGCATATATCAGAAGTCGAGGCTTATATTTCAAAAGGTATAGAATATTAAAAAACAAGGCCGTCCATAATGGACGGCCTTTTAAATTATTTGAATATTTCTTTTGCTATCATTTCTTTTAATTTGTCAACGCCCTCTCCTGTCTTTGCTGAAATATATACTGTGTTATCAATAACAGGGATATCAAGTCTGTCTTTTTGAGCGATATCAATTTTGTTATAAACGTTGATTATTTTCTTGTTTCCTGCGCCTATTTTTTGAAGCACATCAATAACTACTTCATATTGCAAAATCAGATTAGGACTAGAAAAATCCATTACATGCAATATCAAATCAGCTTGCACAGCTTCTTCCAATGTGGATTTGAAAGCGTCAATAAACTCGTGCGGCAATTTTCTTATAAAGCCTACAGTATCAGTAATAACATAATAGCCATTATTTTGACTGTAAACCTTTCTGGTAACTGGATCAAGTGTTGCAAACAGCTTGTCTTCTGCCAAAACATCAGCACCAGACAGCAAATTCATAATCGTACTTTTACCTGCATTGGTATATCCTACCAGCGCAACTGATGGCAAATATGATTTTGCTCTTTTACTTCTTCTCAAATCTCTTTCTTTTTCTAGCTTTTCTATCTTTTTTTCCAAATCTATAATCTGGGCTTTGATTCTGCGTCTGTCTGTTTCAAGCTTCTTTTCTCCCGGACCTCTCATACCTATGCCTTGACGTAATCTGTCCATTTGACCTCCAGCTCCAAGCAGTTTTGGAAGACTGTACTTTAATTGCGCTAACTCTACTTGCAGCTTGCCTTCTAGACTGCTTGCCCTTGAAGCAAAAATGTCTAGAATCAGATTGGAACGGTCAATGACTTTTATATTTAATTCACTTTCCAAGTTTTTTACTTGAATAGCAGATAGCTCATTATCCATTATAAGCGTATCGGCATTTGTACTTTGTACAAGCGTTTTGAGTTCTTCCAATTTGCCTCTTCCTAACATAAACTTAGGATCAGGTTTATCCTTGTTTTGTTTGACTACACCAACTACTTCAGCACCTGCTGTTTGACTTAAGGCTTCAAGTTCTTTCAAGCTAAGGTCTGCTTCCTTATCTGACAAGGTGGCGCAAGCCAAAATTACTTTTTCTTTTTGCTTTTGGTTAACTATAAAATCATTTGCTTTAGCCGTCTTTTGCTCTTTATCATATTGCAAAATATAATCAAAATATTGAGGATCGTTAATATCCTGAGTTTGCAATATCTCGACACCGTTTAAAGTCAGATATCCTACACAAAAACCTTTAATACCGCCGTTTTTGTCAATGCCTGCTGCGGCAATACAATCATAGCGATATTTTTGTAACGCTGAAATATCTACATCAGACAAATTGGCATCGCCGTTAGGATGAGTATGAATAAGTCTTATTCCGCAAAGACCTTTTTTCTCTTGTCTAACATTGATTGTCCCGCTATCTGATGAACCAATTGCAACACTTAAAACTTTGCCATTTCGAGATATAGCAACCAAAACTTCTCTGTTATATTCAGCCGTTACTTTAGCCATAATATCAAGAATTTGAGTGTCCAAAAAATTTTCTGAATTTATATCATATATAGATTCAAGCATATCTAAAATATGCCGTTTAATACCTTGTGTATTTCCGTGCACCATAAAATTACCTCTTTTATTATAAAGTGGATAAATTGAAAAAAATAATTTAAAATAAGAAAAGATTAATTAAAATTTAGAAAAAAAGAAGAGTTCTCATAATATTGATATTATATTATGAGTTTAACATTAAAGTCAACTCTATAATATAAAATCATATACTAATAAAAAAAGACGTCTTATTGCTGTCATTTTTATTAAGATTAAGATAGTTTTATGTTTTTTATCTTTTGAAAATCCTTATCTTGAGAAAAGTCTCTTTCAATATTAAGTTCTCCGCCAAGTTCTTCAATTGCATTTCTAATTTCAATAAAGCAAATATAATTACATGTTTTAGCTTCTTCAGTTAAAATCTCTATCGCTCTTTCATCACCATATTGACCTAGATAATTGGCATATAATTGGATGTTAGTTTTTGATAAGAACATTTCTTTTAAAAGAGTAAATATGCGTTCATCATGACTGCAATGAACCAAAATATCGCTGGCATATTCTTTGGATGAAAAATCTGCACCATCTAATTTAGCTAATACTTTGTCTTTTACAGCTTCTGCGCTTTCAGCCAAAACTTCGCTTGCTAGATCTCTTAAGTCTTTATCTTGCTTAGAATCAAAAATCCAATTTAAATAAATATCAAATGGCTCTACACACTGCATTTCATTGAGAAGATTGACTGCATACATGGTAAGCTCATCACTCTTTTCTCTTTTTAGAATATCCATAAGAAAAGGAATTGTACCTCTTACTTCGCAAAT
This sequence comes from Clostridia bacterium, assembly GCA_036562685.1. NCBI lineage: Bacteria > Bacillati > Bacillota > Clostridia > Clostridia bacterium. The sequence continues at coordinate 10,569 of DATCJR010000027.1, forward strand.
TCGGTCAAGTAATAGTGTCGGAATATCATCTCCTCCAGCCGAATATCCAACAAACATATCTACAAGGGTTTTGGGATCTTCTATTTTAGAAAAATATTCCTTAGGCGTTAACCCGTCTAATTCTTTATATGGATGATTGCACCATTCTTCGTAAAGTATTGAAACAGCGTCTTCTATTTCATCCTCAGTAACATAATTGGATGAATTTTTTTCTATCCATTCATTAATGAATTCATGATACAATTTGTGAAAGTCTATCATACATCTATCCCTAATTTATTTAAATATATTTTCAAACTTTTTTTATCTGCACCAAAGATTTTGATTACTGTATCTAAATCTTGAAACATTTCAGGTCTTTTAAAGCTATAAGCAAAAAGTGCACCAATATTACGTCTTGAATGAAAACTTGCTTTGGTTTCTACAATCAGATTTAATATTTTTTTAACCGTACGATTAAAAGCTCTTTCATAATCATTATCTACAAACGCAAGCGAGCAAAAAACATCCAAATAAGCCTCAAAATACACTCTAGGAAATTCAAATATTTGCTTGGTTACTTTGGGCGATATGAATTTAATTTGGTCTTCATGCAACAAAGCAATCTTATGCTTTGGAAGTACAGAAACGAGTTTTTTCAAAATCATTTGCTTAATTATATACGGCAAGGATGGATCTACCAAACAATTTCTTAAAAACTCTTGAGCGTCAACAAATTTAACATGAGCAAGCTTAATAATAATTTTTTCGCTCAATTTGGTTTCGCCAAAATTAAAAAGCCATTTTAAATAATCAAAAAAGTCTGGATCTGCTTGTATTAATTTCAGCATTTCAATTGACGTATAAGTCGATATTTTTTCAAACATCGAAATTCGTCTTTGGACTTCTTCTTCTGGAACTTGACGTATATAAGGTAGTTTAGTCGGTTTTTGACTATTATCCTGAAATAACTGATTATAATATTTTGCTATTGTATTAGAATTATCTATTCTTACCAGCTTATACATATAATCCTTAGCAAGCTCAATTTCTCCTTGATTATAATAAGCAAGGCTTAATAACATTAGAGCAGATTCATTGTAAGGATAATAAGAAAGATAAGAATTAAGCATCTTTATAGCTTGTTCATGAAAGTCACATTGCAAGAGTATTATTGACACTTTAAAATATTCATTGATATCACTAATATTGAGATTGATTATTTTTTGTGCTGCTTCTTTAGCTTTTTCAATATCGCCTATCTTAACATATCCATCGGAAATATTGCATAATGCGCCAATATTGTCAGGCTCATATTCTAAGACCTTTTGGGATAATTCAATCTCTTGTTGGGGATTGTCAATACATGAATTGCAAAACGCAGCACTATTGAGAGCATTAATGTAATGTTTTGAATTTGATTTTATATATTGTAAAAGCTGTAATGCGCCATCATATTCAGATATTGATATCAACTTATTAACACAAGAAAGCAACATCTCATCTTCGCTGTTTTGAGATAAAAGCTTAAAATCTCCTCTATTGAGTTCTTGCATTAATTCATCGACATCTATTATCTCATCTTCATCAAAATCAAACTCTATGCTTTTTTTGAGATAATTAACAGCAGAAGTCTCATCTTTTAGCATGAAATAATTTTGAGAAATTCTCAAATAACATTCGCCTAAGTTTTCATCAGTTGCTAAAAGCTTGAAATACTCAAAATTAGACTTTTGAAACAGTCCCATGTCAGAATAAATCTGAGCTAGCAAAAATTTGAAATCAAGTTCATCAGGTTCTAGTTTAATTGCCTGCCTGATATCATCAAGAGCAGGCAAAAATTCTTCTGAATCGAGATATTCTAAAGCCCGATCAAAATAATAATCAGCATCTTGCAAAAATTCCAAGACTTTGCCTTTTTCTTCAGGCTTTTTTATTTGATTTAAACTTTTCAATAATATGCTCCAAAAAATATCGCAATTAGTGTGTTGTCGAATTTAATTCTTAAGACTCACTGTTATTATCAGTTTCGTCATTATCATCTACATCATCAAGATTTTCTGCTTCAGCCTGCAGTTCTTTCTTTTCTTCAGCTAATCTCTTCAAATCTTCTCTTGAGAATGTCGTTGCCAACGGTGTAATATTTTTACCTTCATCTATACTGATATTGCGTTTTTTCTTCTTAGGATTAACAAACTTTGTGTTTGCAGCTTTTTTCCTGCGTTCAATTTCAAGCTGACGTTTGCGTTCTTTATCTTCCTTACTCTTACGATAAATACCACGGTCCTTAATCGCACCTTCAATCTTATCGTTTAAGAATTTATCAAATACATAATGCGCATACAATGTCCAAATCAATATTGTCATTGATATACCTATAATACAGTAAAACATTATTACCAAGAAAGATAACGATGCTCCACCAAACAAAAGCAATAAAATAGGAATTGCAGTAAGACCTACAAAGAATATATTATGGAATATCAGACCTATAGCAAATAAAAAGCTGTTTTTGATAAGTCCGAAGAATTTTATCTTATAAGTTGCCGCCTGTGTATAAATAAACACAGTCATAAAAATAAGCATAACAAGCAAAACTATAGAGGCCACTAAAGACATAACCCCTAAAAATCCTGTTGTTATCAATCCATAGGCAGAAATGTTATATTGCACTAATGTGAGGCTCAAACCTATAAAAAGCGTACTCCATAAAAATGGAACGATATTGGATTTTATGCCTTTAAAGAAAGTATTTGTTACGGCAATTCCTTCTCCCCAAACCAGCATCTTTATAGAATGGAAACCACCAGCAAGCCCAATACTAGCAATCATCAAGAGTGGAACAGTAATAAGGCTGTAAAATAGCTGTGATTGAATACTATATAACTGACCTGCTCTTGCTGCATCAACAATCAAAGGAAAACCAAAACCGAAATTAGCTGTATAATTAATAAATGTTCCTTCAGCAGCTTTTGCTTTCAAGGTTAAAAAATACCAAACTAATGCAGGCAAGGCAAACAAAAGCATTAATAAGTTAATCTTGACCAATGCTCCAAATCGGTTAAATAATACATCTTTAAAAACAGCCCATCTTGAACCAGGTAAATCTTCTAAGGTAAAATCAGGGTTATCATCCCTTCCCATGGTCCATCTATATAGCCAGCCTTTCTTTTCAGCCATAATTATCCGTCCTTTCTTTTGATTATAACTTAATTATAGTATCATATTTTAACATTTTTTCAAACATTTTTTGTCATTGTTGAACTAATGTATTTTTAGCAATTCTTATATAATAATTTAGTCCCGTTAACAGTGCTTTTTCATCAAAATCAAATTTGGGGCTATGAAGCGGCGAAGTGTGCTGCTCGTCCCTAATTCCTAACCATGCAAATGCTCCGTTAACTTTTTTTAGATAATAAGCAAAATCTTCAGCTGTATATTTTACTTCTGCTCGTGTGATATCAAATTTATTTTTCAGCATTTCTATAATATGGGGTGGATTAACCAAAGGCGGATAATAATTTTCGACTATGACTCTATGGGTTGCACCCGTAAGATTTTCAACCTCAATTAAAATGTCTTCTAGGCGCATCATAAAATCTTCATGAATCTGCTCGTCAAAAAATCTAAAAGTGCAGTCATATTGCGCTCTATTCGCCACTACATTGGAAGCACTGCCTGCGGTTATTTTTCCTACGTGAAAAACTGTTTTTGACTGATATTTTTGATGATAAAGAGAATAAATTCTATTATAAAATTCATTGCCAGCTTTTATTGCGTCAATATACTTTTGGTAATCAGCGCAATGTCCACTTTTTCCTTCAAATATAATATGAAAATCACAAGCACCTGCAAAAATTGCTCCTGCATCAGTAGCTATTGTACCTACTGGATAATCTGGCGAAAGATGAAGTCCAAATATTGCATCAACATCTTTTAGCACGCCGTTTTCTATAAGCATTTCTGCTCCGCCTTCGCTTTCTTCAGCCGGCTGAAAAATCAAACGCAAATTAACAGGCGGTTTTTCAGATGAAAAATACTTTGCCAGTCCAAGAAGCATTGCCATATGACCGTCATGTCCGCAAGCATGCATTTTGCCTTCATGTAATGACTTGTAATCAATGTCATTTTGCTCCAAAATAGGCAAAGCGTCCATATCCGATCTAAATGCAAGTCTTGTTCGAGAATCAACGCCATCAATATCTGCTACTACTGCTGTTTTAATTTTTTTATATTTTATTTTGAATTCATCAAGCTGATTTGTTATAAATTGCTGAGTTAAATATTCCTGATGAAAAAGTTCGGGAATTTTGTGCAAGGACCTTCTTACATATTTTAAATAATCTAACATTTCCATATTTATATATTACAGCAAATCATATCAAAAGTCCAAACATAATCTATACCTAAGCATTTTTTGATAACGGTAGATTATTTTCATTTTGGTGCATATTTATAAATATACCAAAAAAACATTTACATAATAAAATTAATATGTTATATTAAATTAACGCTAATGAGGAGCAAGGAACATTAGTAGCTTATTCTTATTTATGTTAGGGAAACATATTATAAGTGAAAGGGTAGCCTTGCCGAAATTCTAAAAGTATTCCCCTTAAGCTTTTAGAGTTGGGTATGCAGGATAACACCTGTATAACTGTCACTATAATACATAGTGAAGCACATTAGGTGATAAAATTTAGGTTTAGCCTATTATTATGTCATTTATGTGCTTTCAATTGAAAGCACAATTTTTTTATAAAGGAGATTATTATGCAAAAGTACGACATTGCGGTCGTTGGAGCAACTGGTGCTGTTGGACGAAAGATGCTTGAAGTATTGCAAGAAAAAAAATTCCCTATAAATAATTTGTATCTCTACGCTTCACAAAAAAGTGCTGGAACAAGTTTGAGTTTTGGTGACAAAGATTATAATGTTATTGAGCTAAAAAAAGAAAACATTATCGATAAACATATAGACATAGCTATTTTTTCGGCTGGAGCATCTGTTTCAAAAGAATATGCTCCAATTTTTGCTCAAAATCATACTATAGTCGTAGATAATTCAAGCTGCTGGAGAACTAATCCTGAAGTTCCTCTAGTCGTTCCCGAAGTTAATGCAGATGATGTAAAATGGCACAAAAATATAATCGCTAACCCTAACTGCTCAACTATTCAATGTGTAGTAGCACTAAAACCTTTACATGATTTGTACAAAATAAAAAGGATAGTTTATTCGACGTATCAAGCAGTAAGCGGAGCCGGCAGAGCTGGATGTCAGGATTTGGAAAATGGTATAAAAGGTTTGCCCCCTGCTAAATTCCCTCGCCCTATTTTTTCAAATTGCCTACCTCATATAGATGTATTCTTGGATAACGGATATACTAAAGAAGAAGAAAAAATGATATTTGAAACCAGAAAGATATTGGGCGACCAAAGCATCAGAATAACGGCAACCACTGTTAGAGTCCCTGTTATGAATTGTCACAGCATTTCTGCCAATATTGAATTTGAAAAAGACTTTGAATTGTCCGAACTCAAAAATGCTTTGACTCAATTCCCTGGAGTTGTGGTTATGGATGATCCACAAAATGCAGTATATCCTACTGCACTTGACGCAAACGGGAAAGATGAAGTATATGTAGGCAGAATAAGACGTGATGAAAGCGTAAAAAGCGGTGTTAACCTTTGGATAGTAGCTGATAATATCAGAAAAGGTGCAGCAACAAACGCAGTTCAAATAGCACAATATATAATCAATAATAACATAAAGCCTGTTTAACAAAATATATTTTAGAGGATAAGAAAATGATATTTAAAGGTTCAGGTACCGCCATAATAACACCTTTTGACGACGATGGCGTAAATTTTAGAACATTTGAAAGACTTCTGGATTATCAGCTTGAAAACGGAACTGACGCATTAGTAGTATTGGGCACTACTGGTGAACCAGCTACAATGACCGAAAAAGAAAAAAACGAAGTCTTGGAATTTGCAGTCAACCATGTAAATGGACGCATTCCCATTATTGCGGGAATCGGTACTAATAGTACTGCTTCGAGTATTAATAACGCAAAACAGGCTGCAAACTTAGGTGTTGACGCCCTATTGGCAGTTACACCGTATTATAACAAATGTACTCAAAATGGACTTATAAAGCACTTTTTGGCTATCGCAGACAGTACCGACAAGCCTGTAATTTTGTACAACGTACCATCCAGAACAGGAGTTAACATATTACCTGAGACTTGTGCTGCCCTATCTGAACATCCCAACATCGTAGCAATAAAAGAGGCTTGCGGTAATATTGATCAAATATCAACTACTGCAGCACTTGTTCAAGGCAAAATGGATATATACAGCGGAGATGACGGTATAATCGTGCCTATACTTGCTTTGGGCGGTATAGGTGTAATAAGTGTTGCATCCAACGCTGTTCCTGAACTAGTATCTAAAATATGCAAAAGCTTTTTTGACGGAGATATACAACTTGCAAGACAATTACAGTTTAAATTAAATCCCCTTGTAAAAGCTCTTTTCTCTGAAGTAAACCCTATTCCTATAAAAGCAGCTATGAATTTATTGGGATTTGATTGCGGTATACCTAGATTGCCTCTTACAGAAATGGAAAATAAAACTGTATTGATCAATGAACTTAAAAAGCTGATACCTAATTTGAACATTTGAGGAAATAATATGATAAATCTTTTGATATGCGGCATAGGCGGAAAAATGGGACATACACTTTTAGCCGCAGCGCAACAAGACAAAGAAAT
>DATCJR010000028.1 GCA_036562685.1 Clostridia bacterium
ACTCAATAATCATAAATATTACAGGAAAGTCATATAGAACCAAGGATAAGTTGATAGCTCCTTCAAAACAACAGGCGCAAAATTAGTACCCAAAAACGACATTTTCAAAAGGCCCTTTTTATGCATTTTGGTATTGACTTCTACAGCTGGCAGGTAATGAGCCTGTACCGGAATAATCACACTGTCTGCTGCTGCAAGGGCATTGATTGTCAACATACCCAAACTAGGCATACAATCAATCAGCACATAATCATATTTATCTTTTACCGTATTGATAAATGTGCGCAGTACCGTTTCACGGCTCATGGTATTAACCAGTGAAACCTCAATAGCAGATAGTTCTATGTTGCCCGGCATAAGATCCACACCTTCCGCATGATGAAGGATGCCTTCATCTACGTTGTATGGTTCCTCCATCATGATTTTAGTAAGGATAGTAGCCAATGAAACTGGCAGATTGTCTGGTTCTTGGTAACCCAATGAATCCGTCAGATTACCCTGCGCGTCAGCATCTACCAGGAGCACCTTCTTACCTTGTGTAGCAAGACCGATGCCGAGGTTGACCGTTGTAGTTGTTTTCCCCGTACCGCCTTTCTGATTGGCAAGAGCGATTACTTTTGACACTTAAAACTCCTCCTTTCACGCAAAAAGCCGCTTGCTTTATCATTGAATAAAGAAAACGGCTTTTTTCTTATAATCATTATTTATTTAGGTTATGTTAAAAAATAGTGTTAGCAGTTGGAATTCTGAAAGGAAACCTTACAGTAAATCTTTAATTTGATTTAGAAATCAAAAAAATAGTGTCTACTCATTATAGGCATATATGACATATTAGGAATTAGTGCATCGAATAATCTGTACTTTAATATTTCTTTTTCTACAAACCCATTCTAACGCTGGATCTCCGTTCTGACACAAAATTACAGGGACTATTATGTTTGCTTGATATTGCCTTTCAAACATATCCATACCTGCTATTACCTGGCCAATCACTAATCGATTGAGATTCTTTTTTACTTCAATTAACTCTACTGTTTTTTTCTGAAACAGGTTAAGAAGTTCATTAAGAGTATACTCTTTGGAATTAAAAACTTTAGGTTCTTCATAGTCTTTTTCACTGCTCACGATAATCCCATCAATCCGACGGATTTTTGATTCAAGCGGCCAGTTCCCAAGTCTTCTATTACCAATAGGTACTTCTAAAAACAAACTTCCCTTTGAAGTACTCCAGTATTGATAAAGTAACTTATCTTCAAAATTTTTAGGTTTCCATTTTTCCATACTATTCAACCCCACTTCACCTTACCACGCAAACTGTTCTTTGCCAAAAACTAATGTCTTTAAAGCACTTATGTAGGTATATAACATAGGCGAGATACAAATCTGATGTTATATATTTTTTCAATATCAAACTTTTTATAGGCTCGATTTACAGCTCTGATTCTTTGTCGAGACAAATTAATTGGAGTCTTTCCTATGTAATATTGATATTTATTCAATAGTTGTTCCCAATCCTTAACCTTATAATCTGTTTTGTTATAAGCATATTCAAATGCTTTACGACTAAACTCCCGACTTTGTTCAATTAATTCAATTTGATCTTTTACCGAGACTAATCCCTCGTGAGGATATATTTTTCTACCACAATCCATTCTTTTGTATATAAGACTGCATAATTTTTCACTATGCTTAAATTTATACATTTCAAAATCCATGTCGTCTTGTAAATCCATGTGATCATTCATTAGTATTGCATAACCTGTTTGCATATGACTTCTCATAAAAGGCTGAAAACCAATAGGAAGTATATTGCCCTCCAATGATAAATCACATCCAAGTAACAAATCTGTTAATTCTGTATTCTTTTTGAATATGATACCATACTGAGTATTTTCATTTCTCTTAAAATCTGATTTCGTTAACGGAGACCACATATTGTAATTTTTATTATATTTACAACAGGCGAAAAACAAAGCTACTTCAAAGTCATTAAAGTCATTTGTAATGTCCAACCACTGGGTTTTCAGGCCATAGTGTTGAGCAAGTTGCTCTGATAGGACGCTAACACCTTTTTCCAAAAAATCAGCGGTATGTTGAAATTTGAAAAGCAATGTATTAAATTCAGCTATTTTCATATCAGCAACAAAACGTTCAACAGCTCTTTCTTCTTCATTCTCTATATTATTTAAAAACCTGCACAGTGATGGCGATGTAGAAGGATATAGCTGGTTCTCACCGCGATAATAGAAACTTCTTCTTGCTTGCCGCACTACAGTTCCATGTGGATATACCATCATAAACCCGTCAGTATACATGTCAGACATAACTTCTTTATAAAAATTCAAGCGAAAATCTCCTTTAGCATAAGGATCTTTTCCTGACATCCGATTTATTTTAATATTTTCAGCAAAAATCTTGTCTTTTTCATTTAACTTTAATAATTCAAAAATATCAGATTCACTGAGTTCTTGAATACTGTTAATATCCCTCAATTCTGTTATTCACCTCTGCAATTCTCCAATTCCCAAAATGATTAATTGATTTAATTTAATTTAATTATATCATTTATACAAACTGTTTTTATGTATTTAAAGGGAAGGAAAGGTAATATTTAAATGAGCGCTGGCTAACATACATACCCCCATTATTATCCATCTTCTTTGCAATTCAAAATGATTATTTATTCAATAAAAAAGCCATTTGCTCTATAAGAGAACAAACGGCACTATCTTCATAGTTGCAATTCACGATTGTACAAATAATCAATAACACTCTTTTTGGGGAAAAGGTATTTGCTATGGTGTTTTATATACTTTAAGTTGCCGGACTTGCACCATGAAATTATTGTGCTTGGTGAGTGACCGGTAACTTGTTGTATATATTTACTTGTCAGCATATCTGGATAATCTGCAAATTGCATTTCAAGATATTGCTTATAATCTTTAACCTCATTTATGCCTTTTAGTTTGTAATGGTTTTTATATTGGTCAGGTCGCGATTTAAACTTAAATCTTCTAATTGAGCCTGGCAAAAATGGGTTATTATAATTATTCGGCAAATAATATTTTTCAGGATTTTTGTCTCTGTCTTCTAAAAAGAAAATAATATCTTTTATTGCAATTTTGTATCTGCGTGTCTTTCTTCCAGAATCAATGCAAGGAATGAAACCATTTTTTATATAATATAGTGCTGTGTTTTTACTTATATGACATATCCTATAAAACTGATCTTTCGTTACAAATTCAGGATACTTACTTAATAGGAAACTATAATCAGGCATTCCGAGCACCTCGCTTCACAATAAGCATGTCAAAGAGCTGCTCGTACTGTTTGGCTTGCTCTTTATGTATGCTTGATTTCCTTGTTATACTTCGATAGTATGTGCTGGTTAAAAAATCAAGAAATGCATCTTTCGTTATAAGAGACCCTTTACCTCGGTTAAGTGATTGTATCCGCTTATTTTTATAAGTAAGAGGCTTCAGTTCATTACGTAATATCCAATTGTTCACTGTTGTCTTTCCATACCCGGTAAAACGCACTATATCAGAAACCAAAAGCAATTGAGGAAAGTCACGTAGTTGCTTTTGATAATAATTGCGTAAATTTTTAACAAACTCATTTTCCAATTCACAAAAACACATCTTTTTATATTGATATAGAAGGATGTCTGTAATCTTTATCCGTTGTCTTCTTCCTTCTGGTGTATTTACATATTCAAAGGGAATAAGGCCTTTTTTTGAATTGAGTAGGCAGTTGATGTGCAAATACCCAAGATTTTGCACATCTCTTTTTGCGTGACATATTCAGGATAATGGTCAATTACCGAACGACAATATTCATTATAATTCATTTACTTCACTCACTTGTACAATTAATATTGTATTAAATCAGTGACCGAAGCCACTGTTCGACCCATTAAAATTCATAGTTAACATAACACTTCAAACTTCATTCTTTTCTAAACATCAAGCACATCATCCGGCTTCACATCTTAGCCATTTTG
>DATCJR010000029.1 GCA_036562685.1 Clostridia bacterium
AAACAAAATAAACAGGATGAAGACATCAAAGAAATAAAACAAGAGCAGGTAATACTTATTCATGGTATTCTAGCTTGCTTAAAAGGTTTAAAAGAACAAGGTTGTGATGGTCCTGTTACTTCAGCAATTTTTGAAATAGAAGCTCATCTTAACAGACAAGCTCATAAATAAGGAGGAAATAATATGGAACTTGTAAATATTGTTGCAGTACCTGCTATTACAGCAGTTATTTATACATTAATTGAAGTGTTGAAAAAAGCACTAAATAACAATGAGAAATTCTTACGAATCATACCATTACTAGCACTCTTTTTAGGTGCAGTATCAGGAATCATATGTTATTACTTTATCCCAGACATTCTTCCTGCAGGTAACCTAGTAGTATCAGCTATCATTGGAGCAGCGAGTGGACTAGCTTCAACTGGATCAAATCAAATTGTTAAACAACTTACAAAATAAATAGATTTATAGCGAATAAGCCTATCGGATTTTACACTGGTAGGCTTTTTTTATTTTATAGGGTGGTCAAAAGGTGCCTTATTTCTCCATATGTTGAAGGAGGTAATCTTTATGACAAATCAAGAAAAAAATCAAATAAAACAATTTCGAGCACAAGGGTTAGGTTATGGGAAAATTGCTGAGATACTAAACCTTTCAAAAAGTACCGTTAGTTCGTTTTGTAAATCAATGGATAGAGAAGATACATTTTGCTTACAGTGTAGTTCAAAATTAAAACAAACAAAAGGTCATAGACAAAAAACGTTTTGTTGTGACAAGTGCAGAATGGAATATTGGAAAAATCATAAAAAGGAAATCAAACGTAAACCAGATTATCTTGTTGAATGTTCTCATTGTCACAATAACTTTTTAACATATAAAAGTTTAAATAGAAAGTATTGCTCACGAGATTGCTTCTTTAAAAACAAAGTGGAGAGAATAGGCTATGGACAAAGACACGATCAACTATCTTAATGCAATGTTTCAAGCAAGAGCAATGGCAAAACAAGGTTTAATTAAAGAACAAGACTACATTAAAATCGAACAGAAGATGGCTGAAAAATATAATCAAAAAGAAACGAGTATTTATCGTTTAAATGACTTGATAATATCCCCTTTTAGAGTGATTAATATAATACAAAAAAAGGAGGAATAAAGTGGCAGAAATTAAGATAATAAAAAAACAAACCGAACTTCCAAAGTTGGTAAAGGTTGCTGCTTATACGAGGGTTTCATCGGATAAAGATGCCATGCTTCATAGTCTCTCAACTCAAGTCAGTTATTACAGCAATTACATTCAATCAAACAAGAATTGGATATATGCTGGGGTTTATTCTGATGAAGGTCAAACGGGAACTAAGAGCAAACGAAATGCTTTTCAAAGGATGATTCAAGATGCAAAGGATGGAAAAATTGATATCATCATTACGAAGTCTATTTCTAGATTTGCACGTAATACTGAGACGTTACTGCAGACGATTAGAGAATTAAGAGAAATCAATGTTGATGTTTACTTTCAAGAACAAAACATTCACACATTAAGCAATGATGGAGAATTACTAATTTCAATACTAGCAAGTTATGCTCAAGAAGAATCAAGGATAAGCTCAGAAAACTCGCTGTGGAGGGTTAAGAAAAATTTTAGTGAAGGAAAGATTTATGGTGGAAAGAATTGTCTAGGATATAAAATCGTAGGTGGGCAATTTGTAGTAGTGCCAGAAGAAGCTGAAATAGTAAGATTAATTTTTAATCTATACGAACAAGGCTATGGAGAAGACAAGATTGCTAAAACTCTAAATAATAATGGAATCAAGTCTTACTTTGGTAAGTTATGGTATAGATCGTCAGTTAGAGGAATACTAACAAATTATAATTACACAGGTGATTTAATTCTTCAAAAGACTTATCGTGAAAACCATATAACTAAAACTACCAAAATTAATTATGGTGAATTGGATAAATATCATGTAACAAATAATCATGAGCCAATAATCAGTAAAGAGCAGTTTGAAAATACTGAAAGAATTAGAACTGAACGATTATCAAAAAATCATAAAGTTGCCTTTACACTCTATCCATTTACAGGTTTATTAAGATGTGGTGTTTGTGGTAGAAGTTATAAACACAAGAAAAACAAGTACCTGGAGTATTGGGTATGCTCAACATATGAGCAATTAGGTAAAGCATACTGTAATTCAAAACAAGTGAGAGATGATGTTTTGAGAAATGCAACATGCCAAGCACTAAATATAGAAGAGTTTGATTCGCATAAACTAGATCAATTGGTATCGCAGATTGAAATTTTTAATGGAAACAAACTTATCTTCAAAATGAACAATGGTGAGCAAAAGGAAGTAATCTGGGAAACACCAAAAAGAAGTGATTGTTGGACTGAAGCGATGAGAGAAAAGGCTAGACTAGATGGGATGAAACGAAAGAGAAAAAGCAATATTGGAGGTAATGAATAATGGCTAAAGTAACAATTATACCATCAAAATTAAATCCAATAACTCAGTTACCAAACAACGCTTTATACAAAAGAAAAGTTGCCGCCTATGCTCGTGTATCAACATTACAAGATGAACAATTAAGTTCATATGATGCACAAGTAGACTACTACAAAAAGTATATCGCTGA
>DATCJR010000030.1 GCA_036562685.1 Clostridia bacterium
GCGAATATATCTTTGCATATTATTATAATAATCTTTGATTTTGAAGTTAAAAATTGAAAATAGGCTAATGAAGATTATAGATTCTATAATAATAACTATGATAAATTTACTAACAGGAAACTCTTGATAATATCCAAAAACAAAATTATCTTTTTCGATCGTGAATGCACTTTTTCCTATATATTTATTGCCCAATAAAATATTTCTATTATTATAGACTACCGAAATATAATTAATATCAATCATTTCACCTAAATATTCTTCCATGTAATCCTTGCTCAAAACAAAGATACATCTAACTTTATATGTATTAAGTTTGTTCGGGCAATTATATATTATTGATAACAAGATTCCGCCTGCTTGAACGTAGCGTACATCACTAAAAATTTGCTCTTTTTGAGAATATATCGTGAAACCTTGCGCATCTCCATCAAAATAAAATTCCAACTCTGAATATGGTATTTTACCTTTTTCAGTCATGGCATATGAACTGCGATCAAACATGATTAAAGTTTCGCAAGAAAAACCTATAAGCGCATTGTAATTAATAATACTGCGCTGTGCTTCATAAATATCTAAAGGAAAAATATTGGCGAATCCTTCTTCATCCAAAACACTCATATTTTGGACCCATTTATCCTCGGCGATAATCGTATTAACGAATTCTATTTTTTTATGAATACTATCATAATAATGCATAAGTGTATTTGCATCTTTTCGTGCCTCATTTTTTCTTCCAGCATTAATTAACACTAATGATAAGATGATGGATAAACAATAAAAAAATATAGTCAGAACATAAAGCAATAAAAAAATCTTTTTCTTTTGTTTCTTCATTATAATCTCATTTATCTATTGAATTGTCATAATATGATTAGCAATCTATTCATTATTAAAACACATAATTTAATTATATGTTTTTGATTGATATAGTCAAGATAAGCATTATTTTTCTTATATGATTTAGTTGTTGTTTTAATAAAAAATGTCCTTACTATAACAGTAAGGACATTTTTTTCTAAGAACTTTTTGATATATAAAGCTTTTTGCTAATTCTTATTCTTCATCTTGCAATGCGTCAAAGCCTTCTTCGCCAGTACGGACTTTTATAACATTTTCTACATCATATACAAAAATCTTACCGTCGCCAATAGAGCCAGTATAAAGTGCTTTTTTGGCTGTTTCTATTACTGTGCTGACAGGAATTTTGCATACGACTATTTCAAGACGAATTTTGGGCAATAATTTGACGCCGACTTCTACACCGCGATAAAACTCAGTCTTATAGCCTTTTTGCATTCCGTAACCCATTACATTGGTAACAGTCATGCCTGTAATGCCAATTTTATTGAGAGCTTCTTTCAGAGTTTCAAATTTTGATTCATTAGTAATAATATCAATTTTGGTCATCTTGACATCAGAAGCTGATGAAGACTTAGGCTTATGAACAACAGGTACAGCCTCTTCCATTAATACGGGTTGAGCAACTTCACCCATTTCCTCATGCGCTCCGTCAAATCTTATTTCACTAGACGGCATAAAATCAGCATATGCGCTAACAAGACCGTGTTCAGATATATCAAGACCAGCAAGCTCTTCTTTTGCACTGACTCTAATACCTACTGTCTTTTTCAAAATAAAGAACAATAGTGTCATTGTAACGCCTACCCATGCAATAACTACTAATACGCCTAGAGTTTGCACGCCTAGCAATTTTGCGCCGTGTCCATAGAACAATCCTTCACTTTCTGAAAACAATCCAACGAGAATTGTGCCAACTGCACCGCAAACGCCATGAACTGCAACAGCGCCAACAGGATCGTCAATTTTTAGCACTTTATCCAAGAACTGAACAGCAAACACTACCACTACTCCACCAACTATACCAATTATAAGCGCACCTAAAGGAGATACAGCGTCGCAGCCTGCCGTAATCGCTACAAGTCCGCCTAAAGCACCATTTAGTGTCATTGATATATCAGGCTTTTTAAATTGAATCCATGTTATAATCATAGCCACAGTCGCACCAGCACAAGCCGCTATATTTGTATTAAAAAATACTTTTCCTATAGCTAACAAATCTCCGTCAGAAGATGCTGCCAATTGTGAGCCAGGGTTAAATCCAAACCATCCAAACCAAAGGATAAATACACCCAAAGCGCCTAAGGTAATGCTATGTCCCAAAATAGCCTTGGGCTTTTTATCTTTACCATATTTTCCAATACGAGGTCCAAGCATTGCAGCACCAATGAAGGCAGCTACTCCGCCTACTAAGTGAACTGCAGTTGAACCCGCAAAATCATGGAAACCAAGTTTAGCAAGCCATCCGCCGCCCCAAATCCAATGTCCTGAAATAGGATAAATTATCGCAGTAATCACGATGCTATATATACAATAAGCGATGAATTTTGTACGTTCTGCCATAGCACCTGAAACAATTGTTGCTGCTGTTGCCGCAAACACTGTTTGAAAGATTACAAAAACTGAAGTAGGAATATTACCCGGTCCGTATTCTCCCAATATAAAGAAATCAGGTTTTCCAATCACACCGCCTAGCAATGACGAACCGTGCATTAGTCCAAAACCAATAATCCAAAACACTATTGCACCGAGCGCAAAGTCCATTAAGTTTTTCATTATAATGTTACCTGCGTTCTTGGCACGGGTAAAACCTGTTTCAACCATGGCAAAACCAGCTTGCATTGAAAAAACTAATGCTGTTGCCACCAAAACCCAAATCGTGTCTGTTGCTGAAAACATATCTTTTTCTCTCCTTATAAAAAAATAAGATGCGCCTTGGTTAAACCATTGGCACATCTTTGTGACCTGATTTTTTATAACTGTCTATCTTAATATTAATAAACGACAGTATCAAATTTTATAAAAAAAGGAGGCTCCTATACAGAAGCCTCCCCATTAAAGCTTACAAATAATATAATGTATTTTATACTAATAATCAAGTAAAATCTTATAAAATTATATAAATTTTTTTACAATGTGTTATTATATATACTTATATTGATGGTTTTATCCTTTTTTTTGGATTTCGTTCAAGGTTATTAGAAAAAATCTTTAATTTTCTTTAATCTTATTAATAATCTTAGGCAAAAAATAATTTATCGCTCTTTCTTCTATTTTCTGAGCTACATAAACCCAAGCATCCTTATATACTTTTAACCTCATTTTTACCATACCTTACTCCATTATGCTGCATCATTTTCTTTGACTGTATCAAAAGGCTTATTATCCTTAAACGGCAGTTCGATAATATGTCGTTTTGGAATAGGATGTCTTAAGTTAACGCTTGTAAATTCTTTGGTTTCGTTATTTTTTACAGTCTGGGCACGGTTTTGTTCCAAAAGCTTACAGATATTATTTACATCTATCCAAATTTCATTATTGCCATCTATCTGGCTTTCATCAAATATCAATTGTAATCCAAAATGCAAGTGGGGATTGGTTTTCATATTTTTGTTTTCTTTAAAACTATAACCTGTCGCTCCCATATAACCTATTACCTGTCCAGCTACGACTTTTGAACCTTTTTCTAAACCTTCAGCATATGGGCGATTTTTTCTCATATGTGCATAATAATAAAATCTTTTTCCGTCATTTGATCTAATACCTATACGCCATCCGCCGTATCTATTCCACCCAAACTCCGTAATTGTTCCGCCTTCTACTGCGATAATAGGTGTTCCAGTCGAACCAAAAATATCATGTCCCAAATGTATTCTTTTAAATCCATAATTGCGGCTGTTGCCAAAATCGTCATAAGCGGCAAAACCATAACCTTTTGCAAGCGGATGATAAGCGACTAAGCCATAGCCTTTTTGCCCATCATCTGTAACATAATGATCAAGAAAATTGGCAAATATAGCTCTATATGCTTCTAGATAATAATTGTAATACTTCTTATTACCCTTAATCATCTCTTCCATTTCTATACCGCTTTTTAGCTTATTAACGAGATTCTTAAGTGTATTAATGTCTTTTCTGCCAAAACGATTGCCGTTTTTGGCTGTAACATAAGCCAACATTTCGCACATATCGCAATGCACTTTTTCGTTGATAGTTTCTACATCATATTTATATGCAAGTTGCAAAACAGGATAAGAAACATTAAAATCCACCCATTTTATAAAATCACGTTTGGGTTCTGAAGCCGCAAAGCCGCATATAAACATAGATAATACCAATGTCATCAATGAAAGAGCCAATTTTTTCATAACATTATTATTTCAACACATAAAAATATTTATTCATAATTAATACATATATAAAAAAGCGGTGAAGATTCACCGCTTTTTGGAAAAAGATTTTTAAAAAACTATTGCGCAAAAACTCCTAATGTTTCAAAGAAAGTAACAAAACCGCCGTCTTTATAACTTTGTTGAGTTGTAACGTACCCTAATCCATCTGCATTGTATAATCCTGTTACTCGTTGAAAAATCATCAGTTCAAAAAGCTGGCTGGTAGAATTATAATAAGGAAAGACTGTATTTACATCAGATATGTTAACGCTTTTTGGACCAATCAGCTTGCCGTCTGGTCCCCAAATCATATCAAGATAATCTCTAGGACGACCGCTAAGATCTATAATATATCTTTCATCTGAACCTATCTTTCTTACTTCAGCTCTATAATAATCTAGATATTTGCCTACATATTTGTTCTTTTGAGAAAAATCTTCATAATCAAATATAGTTTTTATTTCGTTATTTGATACATCAAAAACATAAAAATATCCAAATCCTCCGCTACCTCCGGAATTTATGCCTAAAAATATCTGTTCCATACCATTGCCAATAAAATCTCCAAGCATAATATTGGCTCCATAGCCCGAATTAGTTTTGGGACGGATTGTATTAATTAAGACATTATCCATACCATAGATTTCTATAACAATATTATCAAAATACTGACCGCTAATTGGTTCGCCTTTTACAACAAGTTTGTTAATACTGTCTTTTGATATAACATTACCAAAAACTGTTTGCAAAATTTTAGACTTTTGTGCCTGATAATTATATGTATATACATCGTCATCTAAAAGAACATCAACTTGTTGAATGCTATCTTCCAACGGCAATGTCTTAGACAGGCTCTTTCTTCTTCCTGTTGATTTTCTCTTTAAATCAGGGCGAATATATCTTATAGGTGAATTAAAAATTTCTTGACTATCTAAGGTTTCAACTGTTAGGTTATGTATATTGATTTTCTTAAAATCAAAAAATCTATGTCTTTTTCTTGGATGATGCTTTTTCTTATGTTCTAATTCTTGTGATTGTTTCTTTCCATCTTTAATTTCTGGCTCATAAGGTAAAATTCTATATTCTGGTTCTTTGCATTTATCAGGACATTTTTCTTTATCTTTACATTTATCGGGGCATTTTTGATGTTCATCTCTACATTCATCAGGACATATATGCTTACATTTAGGACATCTTGGTTTGCATTCAGGACATTTTGATTCATTATCTATTTTAGGTTTTTCGTTTTCATCATAAGCTAAAGTTATGAGTTCTTTTTCATCTTCAATTATTTCGCACAGCGGATAATCTTCATCCAAGTCCTTGCCAAACACTCCTGCCATATGTACTTTTTCATATGAACTCAAAATCATAAGCATGCCCAATATAAGTATTATGGCAGAAAAAATTATTATCAAACTTTTTTTCATACAACACCTCAAAAAGAATTTAATCATTTAGTAGCTTGCGTATTTTTTGGAAAAAAATGTAAACAACTAAAATTCTTTTAATTTTGGTCAAAATTTATGATGTCATAAATAATCTTTATAAAACTATTGTCAAAGTTATATAAGATTTTTTTACAAATATTGAAATATGTTTATTTTTGTGCTATAATATAGGTAATGATAGGGAGGTACAATTATGGTAATGAAAAATGTAGTTTCATCTAGTATAAGGGCTATTGGATATGAAAACGGAATACTTCAAGTAGAATTTCACACAAAAGGAACATTCCGTTATTACAATGTCCCCTTATATATTTACAATGAATTGATGTCTGCTCCTTCGATTGGTGGCTACTTTTCACAAAGGATAAAACCGGCATATAAAGGTCACAAAGTTTAAACTGCTATATAAATTTATACCATATTAAAAAACCGATTAAATCACATCAGAAAAAATATGGAAGCTAAAGCCCATATATGAGTTTTAAGATTAAATCTTTAAGCGTATTCAAATAATCTTGAATCATTGTTTGAATACGCTTAAATTTTTATAACGACAAATAGATTTAAGAAAAATAGATTATTATCTATTAAATATTATGACCATATATCTTTTGGCTTTGGATTGACAGCATTACAATGCGGACATATTGGTGAACCATCTGAATTAAGATCTGTTATATTTCTATAATTCATCTGTGCATCTTTGTCTTGACAATATTTCCAATAATTATCAGCCGCATAGTTTTCACGCGATACTGTCTTTTCCTTTATTGCAGGATAATTTACTGATGTATAATAAAAAGATTTTCCGCAGTTTTCGCACATAATAGTGCTTAACTCCATTTTGCATTTTTTGCAATAAAACATTTTTCCGTTGGTTTCAAAAGTTCCGCCGCAAAAAGGACAAATGTCATGAGTTACCGAAACCTTTATCATAGCGTCCAATAAAAGTCTCTGGATACGCTTAAAACTGTTAACATCGTTAATTGAAACAGGCAATATGCCATAACTTATAGGAGTATTTGAATAATAAGTCGGAACCCGAAGTGCCTTTTCTGCTGTAAAAAATATATAATTATCTGCCTGATACTCTCGCGCAATATCATACAAAATGCTGTTAAAAAAGCCGGGACACTCATTATCTGGATCTGACATAAAAGGAATAAGTAATGTCACGTGCTTTTTTATGTCTGATGAAACAGTCATTACAACCGCTCCCATATTAAGACTAAGTATTTTAACAGGTAAAAGTTCTATATGCCATTTTTCAAATTCAAAATTTACACCCTTAAATTCTTTATTTTCAAAAATTAGGCTCTCATCAGTTCTAAATCTAAAATGCCCTATAGAAAATATAGTAAGCATAATGCAGAAGTTTTCATAATTTTTTTTAAGCGGATCTGAAATGGTTTTAAGTTCATTTAATTCTGCTGGATAATCTGCCCTGTCGAGTGTTTTTTTGAGGGTAAAGATATGACGGTAATCTTTGTGCATCGCCAAAATATTAGTTTTTGCTATCCTACGCCCTATTTTTGATTTTAGATTCTTTCTGTATATAGGCCTAGTATGATTGGCGGATATGCGGCTAATTATTCTATCAAAACCTTTGACATATTTTTCACACTTTTCTGTAAATAGTTCGTCGCTTTTTGCGTAACCTACATACAACTTTCCTAGAGCCAAATAATAATACATATGATTTGACTTGTCCATTGCACTCAGCTGAAAACTGATTTTATTATAAATAATATCTGTGAATATATTTTTATATTTTCGTAGAAGCGCTACCATCTGATCCATTGTACGGCAGAAAACCTTGTTTTCATAAATAGTGTAATCGTCTTCATAAACTTCGGTAAGCAGACGCATGGGCTTAATTCTACCGTTATCTATGCTTTTCCAGTGCTCTGGATGGGACATAATATGCCTTACTGTATTACGGTCAATTCTTTTTACCGCATATAGAGGCATTATAAATTCTTCTGATTTGAGATGTATAACAGGATGAATAAAAATATTCATGATGTAAGGCATTGTGCGGTTTATGCTTTCCAAAAGGGAATCCAGCCTCATAAAGTCAAATTTTGGAAAAAAAGAAAACAATACCATGTCTTCACAGGTCTTGCTGTCAAATTGAAGATAGGTCATATTTGGATTTTTTGAAAGAAATACATCTATACTTGCGTATTGCTCAGCTAAAAAGCTCTGAAAAGGATACAGTGGTACAAGATAGTTAAAATAACACCTTTCGCCAAAAAACTGTTCTTCTGTAACTGAAAAACTGTCGATTTCCTTTGTTTTTCGACCGTTGATATAAATCTCCGCGCCATCCCCTCGATTTATTGCCTGCGCATTTACGGGAAGAAAATAGTATTCGTTGTTAAGAACAAATTTTTTGACAGGCATATTAATTATCTTCCAACTGCCGTATGAATTGGGCACACTGATTAAAGTGCATGTTTTCAAAGCCTCTAATGAGTTGTGCCTTGTTTTCGACTACTTTTAACTCTAACTTTCTCAAAACCTTAGAATACATTATATTTTCAATAGCCCGGTGCTGTGTCTGACGGAACTTTTCAACCGTACTTACGTCAAAACAAGCCATATAGACCTTGACAAAATCCTCAATCTGCTTGAGAATACGGTTACCAAAAGAAATCTTATATGGAAGCAAAAGCTTTTCCACTCCTAAAACGCGCGGATCCGATTCTGCATTAAATTCAATCTTTTTTGCCGCCTCAAACAGCTCTTTTATCTTGTTGTATTCAAGAAAACGCATTGGAACATCAACTCTTTCGGACATTACCTTGGGAGCACGCTTATCAAAGTTCATGGTCTGAGCACGGTCATAGACCTTGTCGCTTATTTCAAAAGTTGATTCATCGCGATTGGCTGTTCCAATAAACCAAACATTAGGCGGAATTTTGATAGTATTTCCGTCAGTCAAGGCAAGGTATGAAGACTGTTTTTTATCTGTATCGGATTCTTTATTAGGCGGATATATTCGCCTGTTCAAAAGGGTAATGGCTCGCTGATCCTCTCTTGATTCCATAAGTGACAGAAAATCCGAGAAATAATATTCAATTCTGGACAAGTTCATTTCGTCCAATACTATAAAAGTAGGTATTTCGGGATTTAGCGCTGCTTTATATAAAAACTGTGTGAATTTTTTTGGAGTATAGATACCGTTGAATTCATTGTAGTATCCTAAAAGTTCGTTTTTATCTCTCCAAGACGATTCAACCTCTACTATTTCGCAGTTTCCACCTATTGCTTGCATAAATGCCTTGGGAAGACTGGTTTTTCCGGTACCTGACATACCCTGCAATATGCTCAAGCGTGAAGCACCCAAGCCTGCTATAAATGTAGCCACAGTATCATGAGTATATGACAGACGTTCAGGTGTGTTAGCTGCAAAATTGACGATAAAGTGCGTGATTGACTGCAACGTCGGATTTGGAAATGCCTGAGTTCTGAGTCTTTGAAGTTCTTCTTTATAAAAGTCTATTTTAGAGTCAAGGTCACTAAAAGCCGGACATGGATCAAAAGTTGTTGATAAATTGGCAGTATCAGAAGTTTGTGCAACGGTGTTTGAAATATTTTGACCTTTTATATTATCTGATTCTGTTACAGGAGATTTTTTGTTTTTGGTGCAGAATAAATGCATATATATTAAAACCACAAAGCCTATCAAAAATGGAATATAAGCAAGGGTACTAACTTTTACATATTCAGAAACTGTAATACTGCTACCAAATAATTCCTCCAAGGTTTTTCCAAAAGCAAGTTCAAAAATACTGTCAAATGTCGGCACCATCAGAACATAGAACAGACCTATTGTAAGGTAAGAGAATTGAAAGAACAAATTCATGTAAGAATATTGCATGGCAGAAGTACTATAATCATCAGAATCCACAATATAATTGAGAATAGTGAATATCAAGAACATTGCCGACATCATGCTTAATATTATCAGTAAGAACGCCACTATATTCCCCAAAATACTTTGAGAGGATAAACTCTTAAATATATCATAAGGCGTTTCCGACATTGATACTGTGCCAGCGGGAGCGTTTATATTTAGCGAATATAACCTGACAAAGAACATGCTAAACGTTATAGCTGTCATCAGTCCTTGAAAAATCAATTCGGTCAGTTTATTTTTGCGTCTTGTCTTTTTAATTTCGGTCTTTAGTATTTTTGCTTTTTCTTCTTCCTTAGCTCGGCCCGCAAAAGCAACAAATACTGTGTATAGCACATAAGCTATTAATACATTAATATAAGTTATAAAAAAGATCTCTTGACCAAAGATTTTAGATACCAGAGTTCTTACAAATGAAAAAAACATCAGAACAATACTCAAAGTGATGTTATAAATTGCAAAATATTTGCCTGATTTCAAAAAGCTAACTGTATCTATAAAAAATTTGACTATTAAATGCAAAAAGAAAATGCAGTTGATAATCAGCAAACATACGAAAAACACACTGAAAATCTGATAATAAAGGTCAAAATAGTTATAATTCTCGAATATGTTGGCTATAGAAGGATATATGCTTATGCCCTGTTTGGAAATGTCGGCACCAAGCGGCATATACACCAGCATAAACGAATTAACAAATAATGCTATAAGAGCTATGCATACCAAAGTGATAGATAAAAAATTTTGACCTGTTCCAGTTATATTTTTTTTCAAGCTGTCAATAGTGACCGGGTTGCTAGTTGTTTTAGGAGACTTTGGACTAGATGCAAAAATACTTACCGCAGCAAACAGTACCATAGCAATTATTAAAAACACGAATGGATAGAATTTTAGATTGGTGATTATTGATGCGATACATACAACCGCGGCACTTATAAAATTAATAAGTGCGCCAGTACGCAAATGTCCAAATTTGATTTCTTTGGAAACAAAAAAATTAATGTCAAATATTACGGTCAAAACAACACATACAAGAAATAAAAACAGGCACGCTAGTCCTATAAAAAATGTGCTTTCTGATGGACCGCTGGATAAATATTCTTTGGCGCTTTGAGCTCCAATTGGACATAAAAATAAAAGCAGTGATGTCAACAGCAAAAGAGCCGTGGATGCGGTCAACGAAATTATTGCCCTGATTTTTTCTTTCGTGTTTGCGTTCATTATTCTCCCCATTGTAAATATTTATTTATATTATAACATATAGACAATCAAACAGCACAAAAATAGCATAAAAACCTGAGAATTTGTTTGTGTAAGCAGATAAAATCATGTATTAATCTTTTTTTACATCTATAGAATGGTCATATTATACATAAAAAAAGACCACTAAACTAAGTGGTCTTTTTGGTCTGAGTGGCGAGATTTGAACTCACGACCTCATGGTCCCTAACCATGCGTGCTACCAGCTGCACCACACCCAGATATTGATTAATTTTTATATATTTTCAAACCATCAAAACAGCTATTATAATATAGCAACTTTTTGCAAAAGTTGCAAGACTTTTGATGTAAAAAATTAAAAATTCCTAAAACTGTTATTTATATAATATCCAAAACCTCTTTAATATCATTAACAATATATTCGGGATTATAGATTTTTAGTTCTTCATAAGGAAAACTTGAGGTTATAGCAATGCATTGCATGCCAGCTGCATGTGCAGCCTTTATACCATTGATTGCATCCTCTACTGCTATACATTGCTGCGGTTTTAATCCAAGACACTCAGCACCTTTTAGATATATATCAGGAAAAGGCTTTTTTCTTTTTACATCCTCGCCTGACACTATTGATTTAATATTTGATGTATCTATTTTTCCATACTTTATATTAATTTCAATTCTTCTTCTGTTGCCAGAAGAACAAATTCCCAATAAATATCCCTTTTTGTGCAATGAATTGATTACGTTATTGGAACATTCAAATGCATGCAGTTCTGTTTTTGCCATTTTTTCATAAATATCATAGGCATGATCTATAACTTCTGGAACGAATTTACCGCCATTTTTTTCCATAATGCCTCTAAGCACAGGTTCGGCTCCGCCACCCACAAAATCATGAAAATCTTCCATATGCCCTATTACGCCATAATCCTTAATAGCTTCCAAAAACGCTTTTTTGCCCATAAATTCGCTATTAACCAAAACCCCGTCCATATCAAATAATACGCCGCGAATATCTTTTAGCATATAAGCCCTCTTTAACTTTTGTTTAGTTTTATCTTAACACAAAACATACAAAATAAAAAACAAATTGCCAATATTTGATTTATTTTTCTTGACGTAAATCATTAAAACCAAATAACTTTTCTTTCGGTTAAAAAATTACCATAATATGTTATAATATCAAAATATACAAAAACACGAAAGAGAGCTAAAAAATATGTTAAAAAAATTTATAAGCTATTACAAACCTTACAAAAAGCTTTTCTTCTTTGATATGTTTTGTGCGCTGGTTATAGCTGTTGTCGACCTTATCTTACCTCAGGTTTTAAGATTTGTTAACCGTTTTCTGACCGCGGACAATGTAACAGATATTATGCAAACCTTGGGGCTCATAGGATTAACATTATTAGTTTTGTATATAATAAGGCTCGGAGCGCAATATTATGTCACCTCTTGGGGACATATTATGGGTTCTAGGATTGAAAGCGATATGCGCCAAAACTTGTTTTATCATTATCAGCGTCTTTCCTTTTCTTTTTATGACAAAAACAATACAGGCGAAATGATTTCCAAGCTTATCAATGACTTGTTTGATATTTCTGAACTTGCTCATCACGGTCCTGAAAATCTTTTACTTTCTATTCTAAAAATTATCGGCTCATTTTTGCTATTGATGTTTATTAATGTTCCTATAACTTTGATATTGTTATCTATAACATTGATAATGGTAATTTATAGCTATTTTAAAAACAAAAAAATGCGCGAAGTTTTTACTGAAAACCGCAAAAAGATCGCCAGCGTCAATGCAAGAGTCCAAGACAGTTTATTGGGAATTAAGGTAATCAAATCCTTTGCCAATGAAGAATTAGAAAATCAAAAATTTAATATATGCAATAATGAATTTCTTGAAACTAAGTCTGATTCATACAAGAATATGGGCAGTTATCATGCTGTCAATTCTTTTTTGGAAGGCATGCTTTATATAGTAACTTTGATAAGCGGCGGATATTTTGTATATAAGGGAATGTTAAGTGCTGCTGACCTTGCAATCTACTTTTTATATATCGGAATTTTTATCAGTCCGATTGATATGCTTATCAACTTTACCGAAATGTTCCAATGAGGATTTTCAGGCTTTAGGCGGTATATTGAAATTATAGAAACCGTTCCTGAAATA
>DATCJR010000031.1 GCA_036562685.1 Clostridia bacterium
AAGCAAGTTGCCAATGCTTTAAAACTAAACGGCTGGCAAATCGCTTGCCATAGTTATAGCCATTCTAATAAGTTCAAAAACGGCTCAATCAGTGTTCAAAGTTTTACTAATGACCTAAAAAAATGGAAAAATATTATAGAACCTATCACAGGCAAAACTAATATCTACATACCGCCTTTCGGAACACACTTTTTACCCTCTGACAGACGGCTGAAAGTATTAAAAGAAAATGGTTTTAATATCTTCTGTCCTGTAAGCAAAAATATGTCTATAAGTTATCAAAATAATATGTTGATAAGTGAACGTCTTAATTTTGACGGATTTACAATGATAAAATATCCGCAAAGAATTAAAAAGCACTTTTTTAACCCAGTCGCGATTATAGACCCTCAACGACCAAAAATGAAATAAATTAAAAATCCTAAAAACCGCCCAAGATAAACTTATAGGCAGTTAAAATATAGAAAGGCAAAAAACATCATAAAAAAATCTTATTTGGGAGTTTATAGACTTTAGATCCTTTATCTTAAGTTTTTTTCTAATCTTAAGATTCTTTTGACTAACATCACATTGATTTTTTTCAATTAATTCTTTTGTTTTTTAGCAGCCTGTTTTCTGCTTTCTTTTGTTTTAAATTTTTCCTTATATGTTTTTTGCCATTTCCGATATTCAAACATTATTAATTGATATCATATAAATTAATATCTTCTTTTTTCACAAGCTCAATATTCTTAGGCAATGTAATATCGCTTATAACTTTTCCATGTTCTTCCATGCGATGAGAACCAATAATTTCACCGTAAGGAGTAGATAGATTCCCTTTGCCCATTTAAGACCGCACAAATCAGGTATGATTGCAACCTTCTTACAACCTTCCTCTAAAATATGGATTCCAAGCACTGTATAAAATACCTTTTAACTCATTTTTCAAAACAGTAAATTACATATGATACGGATTGGTGCATTCGCTGACTTTTCTGGTAACCATTGATTTATCCCATTATATAAATTATTTACCGCAGTAAATTTTTTTTAATTCATCATACAATATTTTTTTACTTTGTCAATTAATTTTTGATGCAAAACTTTAGTTGTTTTTACTATATCTTATTCAACAAAAAATAAATAATCATATGTAAGTCATTATTTAATGTTACTAATATTTTTTTAATTTTGATATTGACTATATAAAAGACAAATGATATTTTAAATATATAGTGTTGGGGAGGATATAAATGAAAAAACACCTTTCTTTTTTTCTTTCTATTCTGATTTTAATATGCTTAATATCTATTAATTTTTTAGGCTGTAAAGATAAGGATGATGCTATTTATCTTAATCCTTCTTATAGCGTAGAAAAAAGAGTTGAAGACTTGATTAGTAGAATGACGCTAAAAGAAAAAGCGGGACAGATGGTTCAAGGAGAACAAGCATATGTAAGCCAAAAAGAAATGACTAACCTGGGATTAGGTTCTATTTTGAGCGGAGGGGGATCTATACCAAACGGTATAAATACTGTTGAAAATTGGATAAAAACAATTAATAATTATCAAAGTGCTGCATTACAAACGCGTCTAAAAATACCGTATTTTTATGGCGTTGATGCTGTGCATGGACACAACACATTAAAACACGCAGTTATTTTTCCTCATAATATAGGAATTGGCGCGGCAAATGACCCTGAATTAACAAAACAAATGGGCGCTTATGTTGCTAAAGAAATGAAATTAACTGGTGTCCTGTTTAATTTTGGTCCATGTGTGGCGGTAGTACAGGATCTCAGATGGGGGCGCACTTACGAAAGCTTTTCTTCTGATCCTGATATTGTTAGCAGTCTTGCAAAAAGTTATTTAAAAGGACAGCAAAGTGAAAATGTACTTGCATGCGCTAAGCATTATGTCGGCGACGGCGGAACGCAATTCGGTACTGGAAAAGACGAACTCATTGATCGCGGTGATGTAATAATAGATGAAGAGAAATTCAGAGAATTATATTTAGAACCTTATAAGCAAATGATCGAAAACGGCGTAAAATGCATTATGGTTTCATTTAATTCTTATCATGGAAAAAAGATGCACGAAAACAAATATTGGATAACTGATGTTTTAAAAAATGAATTGGGCTTTAGCGGTTTTGTCATTTCAGACTGGGAAGGTATTTGGGAAATTAAAGCACCGACCTATGAGGAAAAAGTAATGATTGCAGTTAATTCTGGACTTGATATGTTTATGGAACCAAGTAACTACAAAAACGCTATAAATGCCATTGTAAAAGGAGTTAAGAATAATAAAATATCTCAAGAAAGAGTGGATGATGCAGTAGCACGAATTTTGAAAGTAAAATTTGAAATGGAACTTTTTGAAAAGCCTTATCTAAGCCAAGACGATATTGGTATAAATGAATTGGGAACTTCTGAAGGTCGAGCTTTAGCTAAGCAACTGGTTGAAAAATCGCAAGTATTGCTAAAAAACAATAATAATATTTTGCCTTTTAAAAATGGTCAAAAAATATATATTACTGGTCCAGCAGCAGATGACCTTGGCGTTCAATGCGGCGGATGGACTATTACATGGCAAGGACTCACAGGTAACTCACTAACTAAAGGCACAACTATTTTACAAGGTCTAAAAAATATCGCGTCAAAACATAATCTAGAAATTATTACGGATAAAAATAGAGCTTCTGAAGCCGATGTCGTCCTATTAGCGATAGGAGAAATCCCCTATGCCGAATATCAAGGAGATACATCCAATCCTTCTATAATAGGGAACAAAGCACTAACTCAAAACCAAGTTGACATCGACTTTGCCAAAACTCTTAATAAACCTATTATCACGGTAATCGTTGCGGGACGCAATGTGCTGATTAATGATTATATAAACGACTGGGATGCTGTCGTAATGAGCTATTTGCCTGGCACAGAAGGCGACGGAATCGCTTCTGTTTTAACTGGCGAAGCAAAATTCACAGGCAAACTTCCCATGCCTTGGTACAAATCAGTAGATGACATCAATTCTCAAAATCCAGATTATCTGTTTGAATTAGGGTATGGTTTGACCACCTAAAAATACTCCTTTAAATAGTCAAAAAGCATTTAGCCTATAAGACTAAATGCTTTTTTTCTTTGGTTACCTGTTTTTTTATTGTTTAGGGATAAAATTTTCAAAAATTATGTTATTTACACGGTTTTTGATTTTGTCATAAACTTCCTGAGAGCGTACTGTCCAAACAATTAAAGGCATTTTGCCTTCAATACCTTTTAAAAATTCGCTTGCATCCAATCTGTTTACGCCAAAATCTATGAAATCTACTTTTTTCTCGGTATCACTGGTAAGCTCCAAGACCATTTGTCTTGCAGCTTCGGGATAATCTTCGATAGTTAATGCGTCTGACAAAAAGCCTCTTGTAAATTCAGGTGCATGAGTTCTGAAGAAATCTACGCTAAAGGGATTAAAAGACTTAACAATAAAATTGCCTTTATAACTTTTTAGCATGGGTAAAACAATTTCTTCTAGTTCTGTGTCCTGTTCATCTAAGCTTCTCTTTTTGAATTCGATCATCAGACCGGAATTGGTGCCTTCGCATAATTTAAGTACATCCTTAAATGCCGGTATGCCAGCTTGAGAATCTTTGTACCTAACTTTTTTGAGTTCTTCGTATGTAAGGTCACTTACATCTTTATCACAATCAGTCAAACGCGCCAAGTTCAAATCATGAAATACTACCACAACTTTGTCCTTAGTCAGCTGAACATCAAGTTCGATGTTATATCCGTTTTTTACTGCTGCTTCAAATGCTTGCATGGTGTTTTCTCTTATTTCTCCGCCGTGTAAGCCTCTGTGTGCTACAAATCTTTCATACAACCATTTGTCTTTCATAGTTATTTCCTCTTTTATTCTTTTGTTATTTCTTTTATATAATCGTCAATTACTATGTTTTTACCGCCCAATACTCTTGATCTCTCTGCGACGCAAGCGTTGATATGGCTTGAAATGCTTTGGTCTATATTAGCTACATAACAACTTTCATTAGACAGCATATCAACGAATCGATTAGTTAATACAAGATCTCCATTTCCATGTCCGATCATATGGGGAAATTCTTTATTAATATCTATTGTTTGGTTTTGTCCGTCCCAGCAATTAACCTGTATAATGTTATCTCTGTCATTGGCTATTATTTCGCCCTTTGTTCCTGAAATACGCAATTCTCTAAAGCAATCTTTTGAGAAAATATTCATGTGTAATGTTGCAGTTACTTCATTTTCATATTGCATCAATACTGTTTGATGATCCACAACATTGTTGTCGCAATCCCATACGCAAATTCCATAAGGACCTGTTCTCAAACCGTTCATGATGCTTTCTTTGGATTGGTCAACGGAAACGTACTGTGCAAGCCAACCGTTGTTGTTATTTGTTGCTTGATTGATATAAACATTAATCGCATTATATTCGCAAGTATCCAAATAGGGACAACCATCAGTACATCTGTGAGTTGCGCCTTGAGGCTTGAACTTTTTGTTGAAATATTTTAAGCTGCCTATAGAAGACAAACTTATACAACGTTTATCAAGCAAATAATTGATCATGTCAAGGTCATGACAGCATTTTGCAAGAATCATCGGACTAGAAGTGTTGCTGTTGTTCCAATTTCCTCTTACAAATGAATGCGCATAATGCCAAAAACCTACATTTTCTGTCTGTGACATGTCAATAATATCACCTATTTTTCCGCTAGTGATTATGTTCTTAATGGTATCATAAAAAGGAGCGTACCGTAAGACATGCGCTACTATTACCTTTTTGTTAAGTTCATTTGCTTTTTTAGCAATTTTCAAGCATTCTACGGGATTAGGACTAATAGGCTTTTCTAACAAAACATCGTAACCCAAATCCAATGCTTTCATCACGCTATAATAATGATCATCATCGTCATTAGCGATAATTATTCCATCAGCCCTTTTTAGCTTTAGTAATTCGTCTTGATCGACAAAACATTGATCATCTGTTAGGTTAAAGAACTCCTTAAGTTTGGCTACTTTTTCTTTGTTTATATCACAAATTGCTACAACTTTTGCCTTATCGTTGTTTTTTAGACAATTTGCATAAATATATCCGCCTCGAGCCCCTAATCCTAAAATCGCAATAGTAACCATGATTTATCTTTTGTACTCCTTTATGTTATTGAAAGCCAAGCTATATATTGTTAGGACTTGCGGTTTGTATCCAGCTATTAAATCTAAAGTTTTTGTCTTTGTAATAGTTCTGCATGTTACCGAAATAGTCCAATATATCTTCTTCTAATTCTTCAATTTTATCTATTTTGCCGTTGCAGTAATCAAGAATACGTGCACGAACTGCTTTTGTCCTTTGCATCAAACCGCCGAGGCGTATATCCTGAACTTCAAATCCATTTCCTTTATTTTCTTTATACCATTGAGCAGAAAAACTTTGATAAAAAGCTTCTAGCTTTTGAGAAACTAATTCATATTGCTCACAAAGCTTGATTAATCCTGCCTTGTCTTTTTGCTTATATAAGCTTCTGGTTTTAACGCCCATATTGTATTTAACTGCCAAAAGCTCTAATAAATTTAACTGATTTTGAAATATATATTTGTATTCTTCTGGTGCGGCCGCCACTACTTCTTTGAGCTT
>DATCJR010000032.1 GCA_036562685.1 Clostridia bacterium
GCTATAATGCCTATATTCAATATAGGGAGAAAAGGATGGGGAATATTAATCTCTTGAAGAATATATAAAAATCTCTTTTATATAACATAATAACTAAAAAGACTCCATTCTTAAATTTTTATATGCAGGCGATTTATAAAGAAAAAAAGAAAAAAGCTACCTTCCAAAAAGGTCAGACAATATTTTTAGTAACTCTATTAGCTATTCCAGTTTTACACTGGTTAATTTTTTGGTTATACATTAATATTAATTCAATTATTTTGGCTTTCCAAAACGAAAGAGGAGAGTGGAGCCTAATCAATTTTGTACAGTTGTGGGACCAGCTTACCTCACCTTATGGCGAAACAGTGGGATTAGCGTTAAAAAATACGCTTTTGTATTTTTTAAATAACTTATTCATAATTTTCCCGCTGTCTATTATGATTGCTTTCTTTATTTTTAAGCATATAAAAGGCTATAAGATTTTTAGAATAATATTTTTCTTACCTGCCATTATTTCAGGTATAGCTATGACAACTGTATATACCTATTTGTTGATTCCTAATGGTCCATTGGACGTTATTTTATCAAAAATAGGTCTATCAATTCCTGCGCAGGGTTTCTTCAATAATTCAGCAACAGCAACACCTGCGATTTTGGTTTATACAATATGGACAGGGTTTAGCAGCAATATCATTTTGATAGGCGGCGCAATGAGCCGTATTCCTACTGAAGTATTGGAATCTGCCAAAATGGAAGGTTGCGGACCGTTTAGAGAAATAGTAAGCATTGTTTTGCCTTTGACATGGTCGACATTGCAGACGATGATCGTATTTACTATGACGAGTATTTTTATGGCGAGCGGCCCTATTCTGCTGTTTATGCCTGATGGCGGTTACGAAACGACAACTATTTCATTCTGGATTTTCAAACAGGTTTACGGTTCGGGTACATATGGCGGTACAGGACAGTACGGATTGGTATCATGCGCTGGTTTCTGTTTTACCTTAATCGGTGTGCCTATTATCTTGTTTGTTCGCAAATTGTTTGAAAAAGTACCTGCAGTAGAATACTAAAGGATGGAAATGATGAAAGTTGATAAAGTTTTAGCAAAAAAATATAAGATTTCAAAAGAAGAATCTGCAGTTTTGTATAAAAGAAGCAAGGGCGAAAAAGTCATATATGTAATTATGTTTTGCATCTTTTTCGTATATGCCGTTTCGCTAGTTTTTCCGTTTTTATGGCTTTTGGTTAATTCTTTCCAAAACAGAATTATATACCAAATCAACATGAGCGACGGAAATGCATTTGCTTTGCCTAAAAAGTTGGAAATTGCCAACTACATTTATGCGTTCAAAGAATTGAGCTATAACGGTTCAAATATTTTCAATATGTTTTTTAACAGTATTTGGTACACCGGCATACATATTGCCGGCAATGTTTTGATGTGCTCTTTTACAGGCTATTGCCTTGCCAAATATAATTTCAAAGGAAAAAACATTATACATACCGTTATTATCTTTTCTATGACCATTCCCATTGTAGGAACAACTGGCGCGGCATTTAAACTTATGTCCGACCTGCATATCTACAACACACCGTTTTATGTGATATTAACAAGCTTAAGCGGTATCGGAATGAACTTTTTGATATTGTACGGCTTTTTCAGAAATATTTCTTGGAGCTATGCGGAAGCTGCATTTATGGACGGAGCAAGTCATTTTACAGTTTTCTTCAAAATAATGCTGCCCATGGCAAGACCTATAATTTTGACGCTTTCTATTATGTCCGGCATCACATACTGGAACGAATATATGAACGTATTGCTGTACTTGCCTGATTATCCCACAATCGCATCAGGACTGTTTAGTGTTTCCAGAACGCTTCCGCGTCTTGGCAATACACCTGCATATTTTGCCGCTTTGGTAATTTCTTTGCTGCCTGTGCTTGTTGTTTTCAGCTTGTTTAGCGATGTAATTATGAAAAACTTTACCGTTGGCGGTCTAAAAGGTTAAAAAACTTCAAAAGATATAAATCAAAAGATATTAGATATACAAGGAGAAAAAAGATGAAAAAATTAAGTAAGCTGATAGTGCTAATTTTATGTTTTACACTCTTCAGCACTGCTGTTGGATGCGGTAACTCCGATAGAGGCGATCCCAACTCTGCAGACACACTAGACGTTTATGTTTATAACTCAGGATACGGATATAAATGGTGTGTTGATGCTTTGGAAGCATTTAAGCAAGAAGATTGGGTAAAAGAAAAATATCCTAACTTAAAAGTAAACTTCACAAAGAACGAAATAGAAAATTACGGTTCTACTCAGCTATCTGCTGGTAAGGGTGCTAACGTATATGACCTGATTTTTGCACCTACACTATTTAGCTATTTTGGGCCTACTGGACCGTTGCTTGAATTAAGTGAAGTTCTTTATGACAGCATGGTACCTGGCGAGGACATTAAATTTAAAGATAAAATGCTAAGTTCTTATGTAGCTTCTAATGCATATAACGATATTGATGCTACTGATGAACCTCAATATTATTCTGTGAGCTATGCTTCAGGTATGACCGGCATTGTTTATAACGAAAATGTTTTAAACAGTCTTGGATTTGAAGTTCCCAGAACAACCAATGAGTTGCTGGCAATTTTGAATGCTGTAAGAGCATTGAAAGATAATAAGCAAGGAAAATATGCTAACGGATATTCTTTCTTGACTTATGGCGCTTCAGCTTATGTAAACTATTTGGTTGATATTTGGTGGGCTCAATATGAAGGAGCTGATGAGTATGTTAATTTCTTCTCCGGAATTGACAGCGATACAAATTCAATATCTCCCGAAATATTCAAACGACAAGGCAGACTTGAAACCCTTAAGGTAATAGAAGAAATATATTTGTATGACAAGGGCAATGTTTGGATTAACCCCAACTCAGGCAGATCAGCTTATCTAGAAACCCAAACATCTCTATTAAGAGGCAAGGGTATATTTATGGCTAACGGCGACTGGTTTGATAACGAAATGGCTGAAACCAGAAAGGACTTGATCAAAGCTACCGGTAAAGCTGACACCATTAAGATGATGAAGACCCCTATTATAAGCTCAATAATCAACAAAACTCCTACTATTAAAGATGACGCTACTCTTTCTGCAGTAGTTAAAGCTATTGACGAAGGCAAGACAAGCTATGAAGGCGTATCAGAAGACGATTTTGCAACTATTCAAAATGCAAGAATGGTTGTATATTCAATTGGACCTAACCATACTTCAGTTATTCCGTCTTATGCGGCAGGAAAAGAAATCGCTGTTGACTTTTTGAGATTTTTGGCTACTGATAAAGCCAACGAAATTTATGTCAGGGCTACAGGCGGAGCAACTTTGCCTTTCAAATATGATTTGAGAACAAAGAATGAAGAATTATATAATTCTATTTCTCCTTTCCAACAGGAAATTATCTCTTATTTCAACAATCCTAGTCAAGAGGTAAATATTCTTCCTTCAACAAGTTCTTTCCCGTTGGTAAGATTTGGTACATTAAAAGCTTTTGCATCTTTGGGTAATACTGTAGGTTATTACTTTACATCCAATTCAAGCAAGGGCGACTACGAAACACTTGCTGAGAAGATTTTTTATACCGATTATGATTATTGGACTGAAAACAACAATGCAAGATGGAACAACTGCAAGAGCAGTGCAGGAATATAATTTCAAGCGGGGGTGAATGAATGAAAAAGATAAGATTAATCGTATTATTTTTATCCTTAATCTTTATTTTCAACATTACAGCAAATAAAGCTCCTGCCAATTATAAGGCAGAGGCTAACGACAGCGTGGAGTTTTGGAGTGTTCCTTCAACTGAGAAGGTGCTCCAAGACAAAACTGATATTTACCAAAGCATAAAGAAAGAAGCCAAGGTTTACGTTGAAGCCTGCAAGGGTGAATACGAAAGCACTCAGATCATAATGACAGCTAATAAAGATGTAAAAAGCGTAACCTTGTCTTATGGCGAACTCAATGGTGACAACGGGGCTAAGTTTAGCAAAGATAATATCAGCGTTTATTATGAACTTTACACCAATGTTACTAACATCTATGATTCAAACGGTGCGCCGACAGGACTTTATCCTGACGCATTAGTGCCTTTTGATAAAATCGTAGAAGCAAAAGAAAACACAATAAAAGCAAACACCAATCAAGGATTGTTTGTAACATTTAATGTTCCCATTGATCAGGCAGCAGGCAAATATACAGGTACTTTGGAAATCACTTATGACGGAACAAAGAAGACTTTGCCTGTCGAGCTTGTTGTTTATGATTTAAAAGTTAACGAAGAAACACATTCTAGATCAAAATTCAATTCTACATTTACACAATATCTGGGCGAACTTGATAGCACTCAAGAAATGTTTGACGCTTATATCCAAAAAATGATTGAGTACAGAATTTCACCCAGTTATTTGATCAACGGAAATCATCTTGATAAATCACAGGCAATGATAGATTTGTATGTTGAAAAAGCTTATACCTGGGCACAAAATCCCAGAATGAGCAACTTTAACATACCTGCATATACAGCAACTGATTCTACCACCAATGAAAAAACCATTGACAAGGAAATGCTTATAAAATATGTCAACGCTATTTTGAAAAAGAGCTTTGAAACAGGTTTTAACCTTATGGGAAGAGCAATTTTTTCAACAGGTATAATTGACGAGCCTGACTTGTTTGGACTTATGGCAAGAGTACCCATTGTTATGCGTGACTATGATGAAGCAATAACTACTTGTATCAACAATGTAAATTCTATTATTGGCAAATTAAAAGTTGACGCTGCTTTCAAAGAAGAAGTTATCAACTCTTTAAAGAATATGAGCTTTGTAGTTACCATGCCTTACAACGAATCAGTAAAAGATATAGTAACTACATGGTGTCCTTATGCCAGCGAATATGACACAGAAGAAAAGAGAAAGTTATATGAAGATCAAGTGGAAAAATGGTGGTATACCTGCGTAGCACCTCGTGCTCCTCATCCTACCTACCATATCGAAGACACTTTGATTTCTGCTCGTGCTCTTAGCTGGATGATGTCAGAATACAATGTTAGAGGAAATTTGTTCTGGGCAGTTGATGTTTATGCCAAGTATAACGGCTCATCCTATCAATTTATTGATGATTTTTATTCTACTCCTGAAAGATATCCCAGAGCTAATGGTGACGGCTTCCTGTTCTATCCTGGTGCTAGATACGGAATTTTCGGACCGTTGAGTTCTATGAGAATGGAAGCTATTAGAGACGGAAACGAAGAATATGAATTGTTCTATAACCTAAAAGCTGATTATCAGGCAATGGGAATTAATACCGAAACAATTATACGTAACATCAATTCATTAATTTATACAGGAACAAGAGTAGCATCTAATTCTACAATGTTCCAGACAGCAAGAAAAGCACTTATCGAATTGTCTATGCTGGCTCAATCAGATGCAAAAGTTTGTGTAGTAGATGTTATCGACGATACTTATGGAAACATCACATATAAAGTGTTTGCAAAATCTGGTTACGAAATTTTCTCAGATGCTATTTCATCTAAAGAAGTTGTAGAGAAAGGAACAATATATACCATAAGCGTTAACCTCAATAAAGACAGCAATGTTATGAGTTTTTACACTGTGGTAAACGGAAAAACTCTGTCATTCAACTTCAATATTGGCGGAAAGACTACTGTAAGCAATGCTGAAGCAATAAGCAGCGGATTTACAAAAGGTACTGTTTCTGTAACTTCAAGTCTTGTTGACGCAGCTACAGTAGATGGTACTCAAGGCAAATATGTAAAGCTTGATATTGCGCAAGCTGTCAATAAGCATCAATCCATTACTTGGACAAACGATGTTTTGAAGACAGTTAACAGTTCAACCAGCAAGATAATATTACACATTTTTAATCCTTCTCAACAAGCTATACCTTTCAAGCTGTATGTCAAGTATAGCGGCGTAACCATTAATACCGAACTTGTAAGCACGACATTGCAGCCTGGTATGAACGTAGTAAAAGTTGAAGGAATTAACAGCTTTAACTGGACAAAATACAAATCTATAGAAAACGCTATGATGTACTTTAGCCAAGACTCAGCGTCAGGCGGCGAAGCACGCACGGTTTATATAAAAGACTTTGTGGCTTATTCGATCAGTAAATAAAGGTGGTAAGGAGAGATACGAAAGATGAAAAAATTAAGTTTACTTTTATTAGCTTTATTTATTATGACTATGAGCTTCTCAATGGTTGCGTGCGGTGAGAAAAAAACGCCTGCCGATCCTGATGCAGCTTTGAAGCAGGATGTGCTTTTGTGCGATTTCGAACAATGGGCGCCTGACTTTCAGACAATTAAGTTCATGAACGGTTTTGGAAGAGTATCCAAAAACGAAGATAAACAATATGTAAAAAGCGGAAATTACTCTGCAAGGCTTGATCCTTTGGGATGGTACGGCGCAGGTTCACTGCCTCTGATATTCTTCCCTACAAGGTCAGAAACTTTTGGCTTTGACTATTCGGATTTTAGCTATGTGGATTATATTTCTGTAGATATTTACAGCGCTAATAATAAAGATATGAAAATAAATATGGGGCTAGTCAGCGATATCGCCAACATTAACTCCATTTCAAGAATCAATGACAAAGAAATAACTTTAAAGCCCGGCTGGAACAAAATTAACTTCCAGGTTGATGCTTCACTTATCGCCATTACGGGAGACATAACTTCGGTCAAGGGTATTTACTTTATGTTTGAAAATGCTGCTTCACTTAACCCTACCGAAACTACTCCTAGATATTATGTGGATGATATCAAGATTATAAAGAAGCAGGAAAAATCCCCTTCAGATTTCAACTTCGTGCTAGACGAAAATGAAATAATGGATTTTGAAAAGAACTATCAACAATACTGCATAACCAGCGAATATCCTGCCGAAATTTCTGTAGTAAATGCTTCTGATTATGGTCTGGTAGCACCCAGCGGCAAAAAGGTTCTAAGAGTTAATTACTTAGGTACTGGCACTAATTATTGGAGATATTTCAAGATTGACAAAAAATTAATTCAAGCAACCGTAATTAAGGGAATGAGCTTGGATAATGCTCAAAAAGCGTATCTGTGTCTTGAAGTATATAACAATGACAGCGATACCAAAAGAGACAGCATTCATACTACTGTGGACTATACAGTAGGAGATAATACAAATAATAGACATTCTACTGCATTGTTTGCAAAACGCGGACAATGGACATCTTACGAATATTGTTTAGGAAACGTAGCTAAGTTTAATGAAAACTTCTTTAATGATCCTGGCGCGCTTATGATCTGGTACACCGATCTTACAGGAAATAGAGAATTTTTCTATGACAACATAAGAATAGAATTTAGAAACTAAGGAGGAGACAATGATGAGAAGAAAACAACTTCTAGTATTATTGTTAAGTTTATTGACAATTTGCTTAAGTTTTGTTGCTTGCGGAAAGAATGAAATAGCGCTTCTTGACTTTCCCGAAGCATACAGCGAACAAGTTCAATTAGGCGATTTATATACACTCAAAGTTTTGAATGTATATGACAAAAACGGTAACGAATATCGTGTTACAGCCGAAGTTAAAACAACTCAAGGCGAAGTAGTTAATGTAATTGGCAACCAATTTGATATTGATAATATTCAAGGCTATGTAATTACTTATACTGCTAAGATTTCTGATAAACAGACATTAAAATCTGTTTTGACGCTTAATGTTGTTGACAAAGAAGGCCCTGTTATTAGGATTACTAAGCCGAGCGACGGTGTAGTCGGAGAGGTTTATACATTACCTTCTATAACTGTCAGCGATTTGTCAGGCGAAGTTATTACACCTACTATTAAGGTATTCTTTGTTAACGGTGGAGAAAGAGAAGAAGTTACTGTAACGGATAAGAAGTTTACACCTGCAAAACAGGGTACATATATAATCCAAGTAACTGCTAAGGATTCTAGCAACAATTCAAACAGCAAGGAAGAAACATTTGCAGTTTATAATCCTGCCAGCGAAGGCGAAGTAGCTAATTTTGATTATGCCGAAACAGTTAGCAAATTAACTGCAAACAAGACAGTAGAATTTAGCTATGTATCACCTAAAGAAAATCAAGACGCTACTTATAAGGGCGGTTATGTAGAGATCAAATACGACGCAGAAAACACATGGGTTAATACCTATTTGGTTCCTCGTCAAGCAAAAGCTGCTTATGCTGATTATGATCTAATTACAGTTTGGATTTATCCTGTAGTAGCTAATGATGCTAAAGAAACTTGCTATTTCTCATTCTTTAATGACATTAATTATCGTGTAGAAGCACAATCAGGCGAATGGACAAAGGTATCATTCTCTGCAGATAAGTTCTTAGACGCTTTTGATAATCTTGTTAACAAGTCTCAAATATTCTTGCCCATTAACTATAATAACAGCTCTTCAGTTAATCACAAGAATTTGACAGCATTAAGAATGGGCAATATATTTATGCACAAATATGCTAACTTTGAAGTAGAAGTTGACAACGACAGCTATATT
>DATCJR010000033.1 GCA_036562685.1 Clostridia bacterium
AGCATTATCAAAAATACCTACTTTAACGCCGCATTCATTATATGTAGAAACGCTTGTTGATAATACTCTGTATTGAATCATCAAAACATCTTTTTGGCTAAAGTCATTTTCCAACAAATTCTTCAACTCTAGTCCGACAAAGGGTGCTTGTCCATCTTTTATCGGTGCATTGAATTTGCCAGAAATGAATAGTGAATCAAAAGTTGCATAGATGCTGCCAAATTCTTGTCTGCCGTCCATGATAACGTTTCCGGTACCTGCCAAAGGAGCCTGATATTCATAAATAGTATTTGTTCCCATTTGAACTTTCAAATCAGAATCAACTTCAGCTATTGTGTACTTGCCGTCAACTAATTCTACTACTTCACCATTAACTTTAAACCAAGCAACTTCATAACCCAAATTAGCTTTAACAGTAAAGGTTACATCAGCACCGTTAGGAACAGGGTTTTTATCTGCAGTAATTACTCCATGTTCATGTTCAACAATAGTAATGTATCTAGGTTCAGCATTAGGATCAGGAACAAAATTGGCTGCTACAGTTGTTCTAGCATTAATATCTGTGATAGTGTATTGTCCGTTTTGATCAAGAGCAACAGTTTGATTATTTATGGTTACCTTATCAATAACATAACCAGTTTTGGGTGTTACTGTAATTGTTGCAGATCCGCCTGCCAAAACATTAGGCTTATCTACTGTAACAGTTCCTCTATTTGTAGCAGGTGATGTAACAACTACAGGATAAGAAACAACATTTATTTCTTCATTAGTCAAATAAACTCTAGATAATTTTATGCTTGCCCCTATAGAATTGCTGGGAGCTGCATATACTTTTATATAAGGGAAAACATAACTATAATTAAATACGTTTGTAGCTGTTCTAGCCAACAAAGAATCAAGCATTATATATACTTTTCCCTTAAATCCTTTAGTCAGATAAGGTCTGCCATCGTTTACCCAGCTGTTATTTTCGCTTCCATATAGATAATAAACGGCATCGTTATCACCTACGCATATAAATTCAACAGGATGGAATCTTTGAGCATTATAAAGATTAATTCCATCTCCGCTGAATAATGCCATACCAAGACGTACATCTGAGATGCTTTCTGTGGTATCTATATCTAAAACAATTGCAGTAAGTCCTGTCAAATCAGCATATTCATAAACACCAACCGCATTAGAAACAGGAGTTTCTGAAGTCTTTAGAATTTCCTTAGGGAATTTTACCCATGTAGGATCAGTAGTATCTCCGTTTCCTGCTTCATAGTATTTTACTTCACCTTTTTTAAGATATTGAGCAGCATAGCTGTTAACATCCCCGCTCAAATCAAAATTATCAGCAGAAGGTGTATAAAGTACTTCACTAAGTCCGTCTTTATTAAAATCAGTTAAGGTATAAACTTTACCAATATTATATCTTACGGGAGCAGTAAGTTCGGTTGTAAACATTACAGTGTCGATCACTGTTTCTTCGGGAATATTAAACTCTTTTAAGTCTAATAATAAATAACCGAAGAAGCCTTCATAAGCAGTTTGAGTAGCCTTCAAAACTCCGTTTGCTAAAGCTGCTTTTTGAGTTGCGACACCGTTAACCAATTCATAATATACTGCGTTTTCTGAAAGGTTATAGGTATTATCTCCAGACTTTAATGTAATCTTAAGATTGTCTGTAACAGCATTTGTCATAGGATTATGATATTCTACTGCAAATCCTGTTTCATCAGAACTAAGTTCTATCGGAACGCTTATTACTGCGCTTCCAGAAGCAGATTTTGTATAAACTGCAATAGAGTCAAAACCTGCATGAATTGTGGCTCCAGTCAAAGCTACTGAAGGTGCATAACTTCCTGAAGTAAAATCATAGGTTACGACTTCAGTATCTTGAGCATGTGCAATGGTCATTGAGAATGATAGCATCATTAAAAATGACATCAAGAATAAAAAGATACTCTTTTTTCTGATGTTTTTTCTCATTTCCTTTCCTCCTATGTATATTTCTTATATTTCGCCTATTGGCTTTATTATTTTTTAAAAAAGATAAAAGCTGCTGCTAATATTGTGGAGAATATAATTGCTGAAGAACTTCCTGCTCTGCAAGAGCTAGATTTTTTGGGTTGAGCAATTTTAACATCAACAATTAAATTCTTATAGGTATCTTCTAATGTCTCAATTAATTCAGTCTCGAACTTTAATTGATATGCGGTGTTATCGTCTTTATAACCGATAGTTTTCCATGTACCTGTAAGGTAATAAGTATTTCCGCTTTCATCTGTCACAGAAACATACTTAGGTAAAGACTCAATAACACTTTGTAATGTAGTGCCCTTTTCTATTTCAATTGTTTTTTGGAAATTAGTTGATACTATCTCATGCCAATTCTTGTTCTTAGCAATTAAAATCTTTTCTTGAGCTTTTTTTGATACAAAAGCGCCAGCCTTCAAATCTTCTTCAGTAAATTTTGCTAAGCGAATTTCTTGACTCGGATAATTATTTCCTGCTTGAGCTGCAGAACGATTTCGGTCATAAATAACATATATAGTGCCGTCTTCTCCTTGCGCAGCATCAGGATAAGAGACAATTGATCTTTCATCTAATAACAAAGCGCTCCAAGTTTTGCCTTCATCTTCTGACAAATATGCTGTCAAATTATTTCTAACTGATGTGGAATTATGGCTGACAAACAATAAATTGCCTGATTTTAATCTCATAATATGGAACTTAGAACCAGGTCCAATCAAAGGATAGCCTAATCCACTCTGCATTGTTGTCCATGTTTTGCCGCCGTCAGATGAGAAACTCTGTTCAATTCCGCCTCCTGACCCGCTTTCAATTCTAGAAAGCATCCAGAGCCTTCCGTCTTTTAGTTCAACAATTTGTGATTCGTGGAAATATTTTTTATTAGCAACAGATGTGGCAGCTCCTATTTTGGACCATGTTTGACCTTTATCATAAGATGCCCAAACAAAGCTTTTGGTAACATCTACACTTGAACGTTCTGTTACCATGACCCAAGCTCCAGTAGATAAAGCTGTGGGCTTTTTTGCAATTCCGTATTCTGCTACATGAACAGGCTGAGAACAGGTAATTTTATCCACATCTCCAGCTGGATTATTAATCTTAATTGCCCATGTATCATATTGGCAATAATAACACCATAAATTACCATCGGGATCTACCCATAAACATGCAATATATGTTCTGACTTTTTCGTCATTTTTTATGATAATAAATGGTTCTACCCAAGTTTTTCCTCCGT
This sequence comes from Clostridia bacterium, assembly GCA_036562685.1. Taxonomy (NCBI): domain Bacteria; kingdom Bacillati; phylum Bacillota; class Clostridia; species Clostridia bacterium. The sequence goes on from DATCJR010000033.1 coordinate 3,260, forward strand.
CGTCGCTATAACCGATTGTTATGTAATTGTTAGCATCAGGTTCGGTATAACCGCCGACTGTCATTGCAGCCCAAATACGATTTCCTGTTACTTCTACACTGGGCATAGATTGAAAGTATCTTGTAGCAGGGTCATATGTTTCTGAAGTATCTGATGATAATTTGGT
>DATCJR010000034.1 GCA_036562685.1 Clostridia bacterium
CGGAAGATATAAGCTGGGATTATGGATAAGAGACAGTGCTGCGGGTATCGGAACTTTGACATTTATTAAAGAAATCAAAAACGGATACAGTTTTGGAGCATTAGGTCATCCTATCTGCGATCCCGATACTTTGACAGTGGTACCTGTAAGATCAGGAGATATTTATAGATGCAATGTCGTAGGTATAAAGAGAAGTGAAAAAGGTGCGCCTGGTGAAATAAAGGGTGTGTTTTTAAAAGAAGGCAAAAGATTAGGAGAAATAAAGAAGAACAATAAGTTTGGCGTATTTGGTTCAATGAATGAAAGATTAATCAATCCTTTGTTTCCCAAGCCTATTGAAGTTTGTCCTAGACGCGCTGTAAAACCAGGCAAAGCCAAAATTGTAACCACTGTTGGCGATGAAGTTAAACAGTATGACATAGAGATAATTAAGACCAATTATCAAAGGTCAAGTGAAGAAAAAAGTATGGTAATCAGAGTCGTTGACAGCGAACTATTACAAAAAACAGGCGGAATAGTGCAGGGTATGAGCGGAAGCCCGATTATTCAAAACGGCAAACTTGTAGGTGCGGTAACTCATGTTTTTATTAATGACCCTACAAAAGGTTTTGGCGTTTATCTTGATTGGATGATAAATGAATAAGCGCATATAAATTTAGATTATTTTTATCCTTTTATTACAAATTGCGGCATTTTACATACTAAGCAATGTGGCAAAATAGTGTTATGAATATTGAAAAAAGCATTTATAACTATTTGTTATCTCTAAAATTAATGCCCACCTTAAAAGGATTTAACTATCTAAAAAGTGCTATTTTATTAGTTATTAATGACGGGAGCTTTTGTTCCTTAAAACACACAATATATCCTTGGATAGCTAAAACCTATAATACAACACCTCAAAACGTAGAGAGAAGCATAAGCAATGCAATAGATACCGCATGGCTTAATGGCAATATAAATGTTTTAAAAGCCGAATTTGGTGAGACAGTTAACGAATATAGAGGAAAGCCAACTAATAAAGAATTTATCTGTATGGCAGCAGATCGCATACGCCAGAGAATAAAAGTTATTAATATATAAATTTTTCCATATTATATATTATGTTAAAACTTGATATTGGTGGTTTTATTAATGAGCATTTTTCTCGCCATTTAAAATTTTATCTGGTAATAGGTGTATTTGTCATTGGCGGGATAATCTTAGGTATTATCAGCGCAAATAACATTAGCGGCGCATTGACGACAGAAAAGATAAAGTTAATTTTTTTTAGATCGATTTATATAGATGTAAATTTTTTTGCAGCTTTTTTTATAAATACCCTTATAATGCTGCTTTTGTTTTTGATAATTATTGCTGTTACGACAAGCGTCTTTTTGCTTCCTTTAGGTTTTATTTTGATAATCTATCGTGGATATCTTGCAGGCTTTGCCGCCATTGCGATTATACGTATTTTTGGCGGCGGCGGAATAGTCAATTTGATAATTATTTTTATTCCGTTTCAATTAGTGCTTTTGTTTTTTTTGACAGGATGTATGGCAGTATGCATGAGAAGGCTTATTAATAATATCCACTGCGGTTCTTTTTGTTTTAGAGGCACAGAATATGAAATAATGCTAAAAGAACTTATTGCGCTTTTTATAATTTTTATTGTTATAAATCTTTTACTTTCAATCATCGCTGTAATTATCACTAAGACATTTGTGATATCTCTTTAAATTCCTTTAAAATACATATTTTGGCATCATCAGAGAAAAACTAAAATCAAATAAAGTTATTTGAGGAACATTTATGAAAAAGAAGATTTCAATGCTTTTTTCTCTGATATTGATATCAGTTTTTGGTGTAATGCTTGCTTTTAATTCTTTATATAAAGCTAATGTTTATGCTGCGGTAGAAGAAGAAAAGGATTTCAAATCAAGCGTAAAGATTACATCAAAAGCAGCTTATGTTTGCGATTATGACACAAAAACAGTCATATTTGCTCATAACGAAAATGCCAGATTGCCTATTGCAAGTATGGTTAAAATTATGACATTATTGCTTTGTTACGAACACATTGACAGCGGAGCAATGACGCTTGAAGATATGGTTACCATAAGCGAAAATGCGGCTTCAATGGGCGGTTCTCAAGCTTTTTTGGATGCAAATTCTCAATACAAGGTTAACGATTTGCTAAAAAGCATAGTTATAGCTTCTGCTAATGATTCATGTGTCGCTATGGCAGAGCATATATGCGGTTCGGTTGAAGGCTTTGTTGAAAAAATGAATAAACGAGCCAAAGAACTTAAAATGGAAAATACGCAGTTTGTAAATTGTACCGGTTTGCCTGCACCAGGCGGTTATTCATGTGCAAAAGATGTAAGCACAATGTTGCATGAGTTATTAAAGCACAAAGAATATTTCTTACACTCTAAGATTTGGATGGATAAAATGATTCATAAAGGCGGGCG
>DATCJR010000035.1 GCA_036562685.1 Clostridia bacterium
TGTTATAACCACCTTCAACACCAAGCCAAATTTCTAAAGTCAAGGTTTGAGATGTGATACCGCCTTTAACATAGAAATTAAATGTTTTGAATTGTCCATTGGTATCTATATTTGAGAATTTTGAAATAACTACATTATCTCTTTTTAATATCAATTCAGCACCGTATTGCTTGTTAGCTAATTGTGTCTGAAGTTTCACTAAAATCTTTTTGTAAGAGTCAGCACTATCAGTTTTAGCATCAATACTTATTGAAGTTGAATATCCATATGCTGAGGGTGAAGTATTAGCTATCATAAGCAAATTGGTGTTAGGCTGATCTTCTGTATAAGGATAAGAAGGCGCACCGTAGTTTTGGCGATTAGCAATGAAATGATCTTTGTCGCCTCTTATTATACCTGTTATAGTGTTATCTTCATTATCTTTATCATAAAGGGCTGTCCATGATGCAACAGGCATAGGATATGAATATGTTTCATAATTGCCTATTGAGTTAAAGTCACCATTGGTCAAAGTCGGGCTTCCGGCGGTATCTGAGAATGTAACTGTTGTTCCGTTACCTAAATTGGAAGTATATTCCTCAGGCAAAATTTCTTCTAATGTGATGTTGTCATAATAAACAGTACCGCTTGCCAAAGATGAGCTTTCTCCAAACCACAGCTCTATATAAATTTGCTTATCCATAAGAGCTGAGCCTTTAACAAAGAAGCTTCCTTGTTTCCAGTTGCCTAGCCAAGAATTTTCGCCAAGATTTTGAGTAAAGCTGCTCAAAGTAGCAAGTGTCTCATAATTGTTGTTTTTGTCTTTGGTAACTACAGTTGCATAGCCAGAACCGCTCAACACATCTGCGCTGTTTTGCCAAATTCCAATTCTGTAATATTTATGTCTTTCAATATTCAAAACAGAAGAACGCAAACCAGCATAACCTTTACCAAGACCTTCAGTGCTCATCTTCAAAGCATGAGTACCAAAAGGAAGATGAACGTCACTTGAAGTAGTTATAGCGGCTGTATTTCCTACACTTTTCCAATTAGTTAATCCTGATTCAAAATCTCCATTAAAATCTGCAGGAGTTATATCGTCAATAAGATCATCTGCAAAATAAGTATTTGAGGCAGGAGAGTTTTTGTGTTGTTGATAAATTTCATATGAAATGGGTTGCAACACAACCAAATCAAAGAAAGCGTATCCAGAAGCAGGTCTTAAAGATTGTTGACCATCAACTGTTCTTGCATCACCTAATTGAAGAGAAACAGAAACAGAAGCTGATTTGTAACTATAACCTGTAAAGTATATTGAATATTTTTGCCATGAATGTTTTGTGTTAATAGGTTCGCTTACTGCTTCTATATCGCCGCTTATTGCAATAAACGCACCATAATTGGCATTATCGCCAATAGTTGAAAAGTCAGGAGTATAAACATAAACGCTTAATTTATAAAATGAATTTGCGTTAATTGTATATGTACTTGACTTATAAGAATAAGCTGTTGTATTAAGGCTGCTAATCATTAATACTTTATCAGCTTTATCGTCTTGATCAGGACTTAAGATTTTGTTTAAATCTATCGTTGATTCAAAATCATTCGGAAGTTTGTATGGATTGTCTTTGTCTTTAACTTTACTCATAAGTGAATCAACTTTTAAGCTTACAACACCAGCAGCAACATCTGAAGATACTTTGTTATTTAATGTGCTTCCTGACCAACCGCTAGGAGCGGACGGATAAGTTGTCCCAGCACTTGAAAAGTCTTCTTCAACAAGAGGTTTCATTATGACAACTTGTTCGTCATCGTTTTTAGCAGCATTTACAAAAAACGACAAATTAAAATTGCCTATTATTGTTGTAAATGCTATAATTATGCCCAACAATATAATGCTTAGTCTTTTAGTCATTTTATCACCCTTTAATGATAATCGTATAAAATACACATTTATCCTATTTTAAACTTAACTATAATTATATTAAATAAACGTCTTAAAATCAATTATAATATACCTTGTTGGCTGTTTTATTTTATTTTTGTTATATTTCATATTTTTGGTAGATTAAGGCAAAACTATTTACAATATGAAAAAATTTCCAAAAACTCTAATGCTGATATTATGTGGTGCTGTAATTGGTTTTGTCAATGGCTTTTTTGGCGGCGGGGGCGGAATGATCGCTGTTCCTGTATTAGAACGCGTGTTAAAAAATAAAACCAAGACTGCTCACGCAACCGCCATTTTAATTATTTTGCCTCTTTGTATAGTAAGCGCAATCATATACATAATATCTGGCTATTTCAAACTAAAAATTGGCTTGTCTGCAGGTGCAGGTGTTATTGCAGGCGGAGTTTTGGGTGCTGTTTTATTATCCAAACTTAACAATAAAGTTATTCGTATTATTTTTGCTGTCATTATGACTGCAGTTGGACTTAAAATGGTGTTTTTTCCATAAAAAATTAGTAAAGGCGTTAAGAAATGTGGCAAATAATTAAATTCATTTTAATAGGTATTGCAGGCGGTGTGTTAGGTGGCATGGGTATGGGCGGCGGAACGCTTTTGATACCGCTTTTGACAATGCTTGGCGGAGTTGATCAGCATACAGCACAGGCAATTAATCTCGTGTCTTTTATTCCTATGGCATTAGTTGCTTTGATTTTACATTTTAAAAATAAGCTGGTTAAAACAAAGGGCGTTTTATTTATTATTATTCCGGCTTTGGCGGCCAGCACATTATCCTCATTGCTTGTTAAAAAAATTAATTCTGATTTGTTGTCAAGATTATTTGGCGGATTTTTGGCGATATTAGGCATTTGGATTTTGATAGAAGATATATTCATTAACAAAAAACAAAAGCAGCAAAAAGAATGATTGCACTTGAATTTTTAAAGGTGTTTTGCACAATCTAAATACATTGACTTTTTTTTGAGGTGTTTAGATTTTGGAAATTCAAAAGAGAAAAGCAATCATTATGGCAGGAGGAAGAGGAACAAGACTTATGCCTCTTACCCAAAAACTTCCCAAACCCCTTATGCCTGTTCTTAATCGTCCTGTTATCTTTTATACGATAGACTTATTAAAAAGTTACGGAATCAATGATATAGCGGTTACTCTTATGCATATGCCGGATATGATTATTGATTCGTTAAATCAAGCTTTTATTGGAACATTTCATTATTTTATAGAACAAAATCCGCTAGGTACAGCAGGCAGCGTTAAAGCTGCAAAAGATTGGCTTGACGACCAAGCACCTTTTATAGTGATTAGCGGTGATGCGCTTACCAATATTAATATAGATGCTATCTTTCATGCGCATATTGACAGCAATGCGGATATCACTATGGCGGTTACAGAAGTTTTGGATCCTTCGCTTTATGGTGTAGTTAAGACGGACAGTCAAGGCTATGTAACAGATTTTTTTGAAAAGCCCAAAAGCCATGAAACAGACAGCAATTTGATTAATTGCGGCATCTATATAATAAACCCTCAGATACTTAAAAATATACCGGAAAATACCCCTTTTGATTTTGCAAAAGATTTGTTTCCCATTATTCTAAAAAAACATCAAAAAATATTTACTTATCGTCTTAACGGATATTGGTGTGATATCGGATGTATAGACGAGTATTTTAAGGCAAATATAGATATGTTATCTCAAAGAAGCGGACTATCTATATTCACTAATGGATTAGAAGGTTTATATGACTTTGGAAACAGGCGTACCTATATGGGAAAAAGAAGTTATATAGGATTAAAAGTCGATATAGGCAATAATGTTATCATAGGAAATAACTGCTATATTGACGGAAATATCTCATTATCAAATTGTATCATTGCTGACAATACGATTTTGGATGTTTCTTGTCATGGAGTAATTGCTACGCCAGAGCATTATATACCGGTACAAACATATCAGCAGGTATATCAAAAACCGCAAGACAAATCTCAAGTTGCTGTAAATAATAATTAGATAATATTATAAAAAGCAAAAAAAGCATCAAATTAATTATTTGATGCTTTTTGTCATAAGAATTATTATTTGTAAAATGCTTCCTTTTGATATATAATAAAACCACCAAACAAATATTTAAGACAAAACGAGCCTATTTTGAGGCGTGATTTATATGGAGGATTTTTGGATACACTTAAGGTAATATTTTTGGGCGGTGTAGGAGAGATTGGAAAAAACATCACCGCATTTGAATATAAGGATGACATTATTGTAGTTGATTGCGGATCGGCATTTCCTAACATTGATATGCCTGGTGTTGATTTAGTTATTCCTGATGTTAGTTATCTTATTGATAACATTCATAAAGTACGCGGAATTTTTATTACACACGGTCATGAAGATCATATTGGCGGTTTGCCGTACATTTTAAAACAGCTTAATGTCCCGATTTATGCATCCAATATGACGCTTGCGCTTTTGGAACATAAATTCAAAGAACACAAATTAGAAAATGTCAATGTCAATGTTATAAAAAAGAATTCGATTATAAAAGCAGGAGCTTTTTCGATAGAATTTATAAAAGTAAACCATTCTATTTCAGGTAGTTTTGCTTTATATATTCAATGTCCTGCTGCAAATATATTCCATACCGGAGATTTCAAAATCGATTATTCGCCTATTGATGGAGATATAATTGATTTGGCAAGGATTGCCGAAATAGGAAAAAAAGGCGTAACGCTTATGCTTTCAGAGAGTACCAATATTGAAAGACAAGGGTATTCTATGAGCGAATCCACAGTAGGAAAATCTCTTAATAATATTTTTGCACAAAATACCGGCAGACGTTTGATTGTGGCAACCTTTGCATCTAATATTCACAGGGTGCAGCAAATTATTGATCTGGCTGAAAAATACGGCAGAAAAGTTGCTTTCAGCGGCAGAAGTATGTTTAACGTGATGGAAGCAGCATCCAAAATAGGCGAAATAAAATACGACAAAAACAACATTGTCGATATCGAAAAGACCAAAAAATTAGATGACAGCAAGCTTGTTATTATCACGACAGGTTCTCAAGGCGAGCCAATGAGCGCGCTTACACGCATGGCAAGCGGCGAATACAACAAAGTCTCTATAACTGATAACGACACGATAATTATTTCGGCTTCTCCTATACCTGGCAATGAAAAGCTGGTTTATAATGTTATAAATAATTTATATCAAAAAGGAGCCAAGGTTATTTACGAATCTTTGGCGGATGTCCATGTTTCAGGACATGCTTTTAGAGAAGAACTAAAACTTATTTATCTTTTGGTAAAGCCTAAATATTTTATACCTATTCATGGCGAGATTAGACACCTAAAACAGCACATGGAGATGGTGCGGGAATTAGGACATAAGCCTCAAAATATGTTTATGGCAGAAATAGGCAGCAAGATAGAAGTAGCCCGCAAATGCTTCAAACGAGCAGACAATGTTACAGCTGGTAATGTTTTGGTTGATGGAGCAGGTATAGGCGATGTAGGATCCGAAGTTTTAAGAGACAGAAAACATTTGTCTGAAGACGGTGTATTACTTGTAATAATGAGTATTTCGCAAGGCGGCACGATTTCGTCAACTGATGTTATAACAAGAGGATTCATATATGCAAAAGAAAGCGCAGATTTGATAGAAGAAATCAAACAGGTGTCTATCAATTCTATTAACGGCATTGACCTAAAAGTAGAAGTTGACAGAGAAATTCTCAAAAACAATATCAGAAAAAATCTTCGTAATTTCTTGAACAAAAAAATCAAGCGAAGCCCGATGATTTTACCTATAATAATCGAAAACTAATTTTTATGACAATACAGGATATTTTGCAATACACCAAAGAACATAATATTCCTACCATTAATGATGAAGCATGGGCGTTGCTTGAAAAGACTATTAAAAATCATCGGCCTAAAAAGATTTTGGAGATAGGAACAGGTTCAGGCTATTCTGCAGCCAAAATTTTAAATTGCGTCAAAAATTATGCTGATTTGGATAAAATCAGTTTTATTACCATAGAAATTGATCCCGAAAGATATGAGTTAGCCATGGATAATCTAAAAGCGCTAGACCTATATAAAAACGCAGAAATGATATTGGATGATGCAGCAGCAATTTTGGGATTATATGTATTGGAAAACAGAAGTTTTGATTTGATCTTTTTGGATGGCGCTAAAGGGCAATATATCAATTATCTGCCCCAGATTTTAAAAATACTGCCTAGCGGTGGTATTATGTTTTGTGATAACTTGTCTTTTCATGGACTTTCAAAAAACGGTAAACAAACATATCACAAAATGCGCACAATAGCCGTAAATCTCCAAAGATTTCAAAAAGCTATTGTAATGAATCCCGATTTAAAATGCGAAATTTTTGAAGCGGGCAATGACCACGTGGCAATATGCCAAAAAATTTAAAGAAAGAGAAAGATATGAAAAATGAAATAGAACTGCTTGCCCCTGCAGGCAATATGGAAAAGCTAAAAACAGCTTTGTATTTCGGCGCAGACGCAGTATATATGGGCGGACAAAATTTCAGCTTGAGATCATATTCTCAAAATTTTACCGATTCGGAGATATTTGAAGCGGTAAAACTGGTGCATAGCGCAGGAAAAAAACTATATGTTACGGTAAACATTTTCGCTCGCGATAAAGATTTTGAAAAAATGAAAGAATACCTTGGTTTATTAAGCGAAGCAGGAGTTGATGCCGTAATAGTCAGCGACCTTGGCGTTATGGATATGGTTTTAAGCGACTATCCAAAACTTGATGTCCATATCAGTACTCAAGCTAATACCACCAATGCCCGTACTATTGATTTTTATGCAAGGCAGGGAGTCAAAAGAGTGATTTTGGCTCGAGAACTTACCTTGGACGAAATCAAGGCGATCAAAGATAATTTGAAAACAGATATTGAAATTGAAGCATTTGTGCATGGTGCAATGTGCATTTCATATTCTGGCAGATGTCTGTTGAGCAATTATTTTACCGGCAGAGATTCCAATCGTGGAGAATGCGTTCAGTCTTGCCGCTGGGATTATTTTATAACAGAAAGAACGCGTCCTAACAAACCGCTAGAGATAAGCGAAGACGAAAAAGGAACATATATTCTTAATTCAAAAGACCTAAATATGCTTATGTATCTAGATAAGCTAAGAGATGCCGGTATAAGTTCTTTTAAGATAGAAGGCAGAATGAAAACGTCATATTATGTGGCAACTGTCATTAATGCATACAGAAGAGCGTTGGATATTTTAAAAAGAAATTCGCAATATGTTTTGCCGCAATATTTGATTGAAGAACCTTTAAAAACTTCTCATAGAGAATTTTCTACTGGCTTTTATTTTGGTCAACCCGAACAGTCCTATCAATCTTCACGAACAGTACAGACCTATGATTTTGTGGCAATAGTAAAAGGATATAAAGATAACAAGATATTAGTAGAACAGCGCAATCGCTTTTGTGTTGGAGATGAATTAGAAATTTTGTCCCCTTCAGATATGTTTCTAAAAAAAATAAAGATAGAAAAGATGTGGGATGAAAAAGGACAGGAAATTCAAAAAGCTGACAAGGTTCAAAAAGATGTTTATATCTTTTCAGATTTACATCTAAACCCAGGCGACATTTTGAGAAAAAAATTGGACAATCCAAGTCTTTGACAAGGCGATGTAATTGATATACAATTCTTGCGTGCTTTTTTATCTAATCAAACCTAATGGCAAAATTTTACTTTATAAAATAGCTTGTAATATGATATAATTTATTTTGCAGTTGACTGAATGATCGCATTTTTTGAATAAAAAAATGAGGAAAGTCCGAGCATCGCAGGACAGGGCGCTGGATAACGTCCAGTGAAGGTGACTTTAAGGAAAGTGCAACAGAAAGCAAACCGCATACCTTAGGGTATGTAAGGGTGAAAGGGTAGGGTAAGAGCCTACCGCGTGTAAGGTGACTTATGCGGCATTGTAAACCCCGCCTGATGCAAGATAGAGAGTGCAAGGTTGTCCGCCGTAACTCTCGACAAAATCGCTGGAACATATCGGCAACGATATGTCAAGATAGATGATCATTCACGACAGAACTCGGCTTACAGGTCATCTGCATAATTTTTTGTGCGGTCAGAGATGAAAAGCATTTCTGACCGCTTTATTTTTTATAATTACAAAGACGTTTATTACCATAAAGTTTATTATTATTTTTTCTTATAGTATAGCCGCCTTTTGTTGTGTAATTTTATCACAAAAGCAAATCTTTTTTCTTGACGCACTATATATTGGGGTATTATAATCAAAAGGCACTACATTTTGATAAAGTTATATGGAGGGTATGGATGGTTCAAGCAATAATAAAACGTGACGGCAGACAGGTAGAATATGATCTCAATAAAATAACTGCCGCAATTTCCAAAGCGATGAGTGCTTGTGGACGTAATAATGAGGAAGAAAATAAAAGGTTAGCCGGAATAGTTGACCGCATGCTTAACGAACGTTTTTCAGATCATAATCCAAGCGTGGAAGAAATTCAGGACTTGGTAGAACAAGTTCTTATGGAAAACGGTTATGCCTATGTGGCAAAGAAATATATATTATATCGTGCTCAACGCTCTCAAGTAAGAGAAAGAAATAGTTCTTTGATGCGTATTTATAATGAGCTTACTTTTACTGAATCTAAGCAGAGTGATATGAAAAGAGACAATGCCAATATTGACGGTGATACGGCAATGGGCACTATGTTAAAATACGGTTCAGAAGGCTCCAAAGATTTTTATGAAAAATATATCTTGCGTCCCGAACAAAGCCAAGCTCATAGAGATGGCGATATACACATTCATGATTTGGACTTTTATACTTTGACAACCACATGCTGCCAAATAGAATTATCCAAATTATTTAAAGGTGGTTTTTCTACTGGACATGGATTTTTGAGAGAACCTCAAAATATTTCAAGCTATGCTGCGCTTGCTTGTATTGCCATCCAATCCAACCAAAATGACCAGCATGGCGGTCAAAGCATTGTTGACTTTGATTACGGCCTTGCCAAAGGTGTTGCTAAGACATTTAGAAAAACATATATACAAAATTTGTATTCAGCATTAAAACTTCTTGCTAATTCTGATATAACTTTGTCAGAAAGTGAAGAACTTCTTAATGAAATTGAAAATCAAAGCGGAATTAAAACCGCATTGAAGCGTAATGAAGAATATGCCAAAGCCGAAAAAGAAGTACTCAAAAGGTATGTTAACGATGAATCGATTATAAATAAAATCCAGGATTTTGTTTATAATGAAACAGTAACTCAAACTGATAAAGCAACATATAAAGCCATGGTTGCGCTTGTTCATAACCTTAATACAATGCACAGCCGCGCAGGAGCTCAAACTCCGTTTAGTTCTATTAACTATGGTATGGATACTTCTGAAGAAGGCAGAATGGTTATAAAAAATGTTCTGTTAGCTACTGAAGCAGGACTTGGTTTGGGTGAAACTCCTATATTTCCTATACACATATTTAGAGTAAAAGAGGGCATTAACTATAATCCCGGAGAGCCCAATTATGACTTGTTTAAACTTGCATGCCGTGTAAGCGCAAAAAGGCTTTTCCCTAATTTTGCTTTTGTGGATTCTCCTTTTAACCTGCAATATTATAAGCCTGGTCATCCTGAAACTGAAGTTGCATATATGGGTTGCCGTACACGTGTTATGGGCAATGCCGTTAACCCTGACAAAGAAGTATCTTACGGAAGAGGAAATTTGAGCTTTACTTCTATCAATCTTCCTAGAATTGCCATAAAATCCAACAAAGATATCAATGTGTTTTTCAATGAACTCGAAAAAATGATGGATTTGGTCGTAAGGCAGTTGTTAGACAGATTTGAAATTCAACGTCATAAGAAAGTACGCAACTTCCCATTCTTAATGGGTCAAGGAGTATGGATTGAT
>DATCJR010000036.1 GCA_036562685.1 Clostridia bacterium
TGCCGCAATTTTGTCTATTGTTTTAACAGCTATTGATCTAAAAAAATATGAAAAAATTAATTTGCTATGTTATATTGCAATGGGCTGGTGTATTGTTATAGCAATTGTTCCGTTATTTAAAAGCAATCTTACTTCAGGCGGTTTTATGTTTTTATTGCTAGGCGGAATATTATATACCTTAGGTGCTGTTATATATGTTTTGGGGCACAAGCTTAAGTTAAAATATATGCATTCTATTTGGCATTTGTTTGTACTGGCTGGAAGCATTATGCAATTTTTCTCTATCTTTTTCTATGTGATATAAAGCTGTATGAATTTACTTGATATAAAAGGTTTAGGTGAAAAAAGGCTGAATATTCTTAATGATGTCGGAATCTTTGACATCAATGACTTATGCGCCTTTTTTCCAAAAGAATATTTTGATACAACACTGTGTTCAGTCGATTCTTGTGATGACGGCGACTATGTCTTGTTGTCTGCAAAAATAACGGCAGTGCCAGTAACCAAATTTGCAAGAAAAGGGTTTAATTACACAATAATATCAGCAAAATGCAATCTATCAGGAATTAATTTTAAAATCATTTATTATAATCGCCCATATTTATCTAAAAGTCTAAAACAGGATCAGGATTATCTGATTTTTGGACAAGCCAGTGTCTCCAAAGATGTTACCGTTCTTAATCCTATAATGGAGTTATCAGATAATCCTAAGCAGCTAAAAGGAATAATAACGGTTTATAATAGAATTAAAGGTATTCCTTCAAATGCTTTGAGAGATTTTATTAAGTATGCTTTACCAAAATTAGAAGTACACTCTATACTAACAGATGAGCAGAAAAGGAAATATGAGCTAATTGATCTCAAAAAAGCATATAATATTTTGCATTATCCCAAAAGTTTACAAGAAATAGAGCAGGCTACAAAAACCGTAGCGATAGAAGAACTTACAAAAACAATTACTGCATTTTGGCTGTTAAAAAATTATGATAAAAAATATCGTTCTTTTCAGTATGTTGATGTTTCAAAAAATATAAATCAAAAAATAATTGAGCTTCCCTATGAATTGACCTCTGATCAGATCAATGCTCTTAACGATATTTTGACTGATTTTTCTAAGCCTGAAATTATGAACAGACTTATTGAAGGGGATGTTGGTTCAGGAAAAAGCATTGTTGCCTTTATGGCGTTGTACTATGTCGTTCTTAACGGAAAACAAGGCATAATTATGGCGCCTACTGAAATCTTAGCAAGACAGCATTATATCAATTTAAAAAAGCTGTTTCCTGAGCTTAATATCACATTTTTGTCTTCAGGACTAAAAAAAGAAGAAAAAGAAAATGCCTTGCTTGAGATAAAAACATCTTCACAAATAATTGTGGGTACTCATTCATTGTTTCAAGAGGGAGTTATTTTCAAAAATCCTACGCTGGCTGTAATTGATGAGCAGCATCGCTTTGGAGTATCTCAAAGAAAAGCACTAGAAGACAAAGGCGAGACTATGGATATTTTGCTTTTGTCTGCAACACCTATACCGCGAACATTGTCATTGGTCGTTTATGGCGATTTGGATATAAGCTTTATAAAAACAAATCCAAAATCAAGAGCTGGTGTTGAAACTAAATTCGTGCCCCAAAATAAAATTCAAGACATGTTTGATTATATAATTGATCAAGCATCTAAAAATATTCAAACCTATATTGTTGCGCCCAAGATTGAAGACGAAGACGAATTTTCGGGCGTATCAGCGCAATCATTATATGAAACGCTTCTAAAAAGACTAAAAGGACTAAAAGTTGGGTTGATTCATGGCAAGATGAAAGAGAGCCAAAAAGCTAAAATCATGAACGACTTCAAGCTTCAAAAAATTGATGTTTTGGTTTCTACTACAGTTATAGAAGTAGGAATTGATGTGCCATCTGCCGCAATTATGGTTATTTTTGATGCGCATAAATTTGGCTTGTCGCAATTGCATCAACTTAGGGGAAGAATAGGACGTGGCTCAATTAAGGGTTATTGTTTTTTGGTATCAAATTGCAGAAATCCTGATTCATTAAAAAGACTTGAAGTATTCAAAAAAAATCATGATGGATTCTTTCTTGCTGAATACGATATGACTGTGCGCGGAATGGGGGATTTTTTGGGAACGCGTCAGCATGGATTAGCGGGAGTATTTAATAATCTAAAAATTAAACCAGAATGGGTTAATATATCAAAAGAACTTTCAGATCAAATATTGAATAATTGTAATAACGATAATAAAAAGACAAAACAAATCATAGATTTTATCGGATATAAATATCAAAAATTATTAAAAAACGTTACTCTTAATTAAAACATATATATCTATATTAATACAAAACATTTGACATTATTATTTTTAGCCTATATAATTACACTAATGCATTAGCATAATGAAGTATTTTTGAGGATAAAATGTCGTACAACAAAAATATTTTACCTATAGGTGTTCATGATTATTTGCCTGAAGAATGTTACAATAAAAATATTTTAGAAATCAAAATATCCGAAGTTTTTTTAAAAAGCGGATTCAAAAAAATCGAGCCTCCAACCTTTGAATATATAGATACATATAACTTTGATAATTCTTCCCATATGGAAAAAGTCTTTAAATTAATAGACTTTGACGGAAAAGTGCTTGCCTTAAGAGCAGATCCGACTTTACAAATTTCACGAATTGCGGCTACTAAGCTTAATGATAATGTCAACAGGCTTTTTTATGTGCTCAATTCTTATGAATTTACCAATAATCAAACTCAAAATTCAAGAACAAGAGAATTTTCTCAAGTTGGTTTGGAATTAATTGGTTTAAAAGGCAGTCAATCTGATGCAGAAGTGCTTGTTATGGCAATTCAAAGCTTGCTTGAGTGCGGGCTGAAAGATTTTAAAATCGATATTGGCCAAGTTGATTATTTTTTAGGAATTATTAATTCATATGGTTTGGATTTTAAAGTTATAGAAACTATAAGGGAAAGAATTAACAATAAGGATCTTGAGGGTATTAGATATCTTTTAAAAAAGGAAAATTTGACTGCAGAAGTTACAGAAGTATTACTGTCTATTCCAGGATTATTTGGAGGGAAAGAAGTTTTAGAGAAGGCTCAAAAATTGGCACAAAATGATCAATCTAAAAATGCAGTAAAAAACATAAAAGAAATCTTAGATTTGTTAGAACAATATGGATATTCTAATTATGTATCAATTGATTTTGGAATGCTGCCGCACTTGAGCTATTATTCTGGAATTATTTTTAGGGGTATGACTAATTGCGTGGGTGCAGCGATCCTTGAAGGCGGCAGATATGATAATCTTAGTACCTATTTTGGAGCTAATAATCCGTCTGTAGGTTTTTCAATTGGAATAAAAAGACTAATGGAAGCTGTTAAAAAAACAAACGGCTTAATGACTTTAAAAGCTTCTAATTATGCTTATTGTGTTTTGGATAATGCTGAAAAAAAGGCTTTTGAATATATTAATAAATTGCGTAATCAAGGACTTTATATTGAACGCGCATATGTAAACAATGAGCAAGATTTGATTGAATATTGCCGTTCTAAGAATATAAAAAAATATTTGGTTATTTCAGATCAAGCTATAAAAGAAGGAAGTTATGAATAAGCTTACAATAGCATTGCCCAAAGGCAGACTTGCGGACAAGGCGATGGATCTAATAAAAAAATGCGGTATTGATATACCAGATGTTCAGGATGAACGAAAACTTATTGTCAATGACATAACTGGCGAATACAGATTTTTATTTGTCAAACCTGTAGATGTACCTACTTATGTAGAAAGGGGAACTGCCGATATAGGCTTTTCGGGTAAAGACACAATTATGGAAGAAGGCAAGGATATTTACGAACTTCTTGATTTGAAAATAGGCAAGTGCAAATTGTGTATTGCAGGCAAAAGTTCAAAAGAGCTAAAAAAAGGACATTCGATACGAGTGGCTACAAAATATCCAAACATTGCAAAAAAATATTTTGAAAGCAAATTAATTACAGCTGACATCATAGAACTTAATGGCTCAGTTGAACTTGCACCCATTACTGACCTAAGTGATGTTATTTTGGATATTGTAGAAAGTGGAGCGACTTTAAAATCAAATGGACTCAAAGTTTTAGAAGATATAGCAGATGTATCTGTAAGACTAATTGCCAATAAAGTTAGCTTTAAAACAAAATACGATATTATTAACCCAATTATAAAATCTTTGGAAGTTTTGGCGGGATAATTATGATTAAGATTGTAACTGATTATAAACAGGAACTAAAAGAACTTAAGAATAAAAGAGAATTATCTTTTGGAAATGAAATTGCAGAACAAGTGCGCAAAATAGTTAATGATGTAAGAGAAAATGGTGATGAAGCATTGTTCAAATACACCAAAGAATTTGACGGTGTTGATATTAATGCTTCGAATATTGAGGTTACTAAAAGAGAAATTCAAGAAGCATATCTTAAGGTTGATAGAGATACTTTCAGATCTTTGCGCCTTGCAATAAAAAACATATATAGCTATCAAAACGACCTTATGAAAAAAATATTAAAAAGTGCCTACCTTAATAAACGTGGGCTGATGATAAGAGCCATTGAGAATGCAGGTATTTATGTGCCAGGGGGCAAGGCGGCTTATCCCTCTTCTGTTTTGATGTGTGCTATACCTGCAGTT
Organism: Clostridia bacterium; assembly: GCA_036562685.1. Taxonomy (NCBI): domain Bacteria; kingdom Bacillati; phylum Bacillota; class Clostridia; species Clostridia bacterium. The sequence continues at coordinate 4,690 of DATCJR010000036.1, forward strand.
GCTGCTGGCGTAAAAAAGATATTTATGGTTACACCAGCCAAGCAAGAAATCAATCCTTTGACTTTGGTAGCAGCATGCGAATGCGGCATTGATAGAATTTTTAAAGTTGGAGGAGCGCAAAGCATTGCAGCGCTCGCTTACGGAACCCAGACAATACCTAAGGTTGATGTAATTGCAGGACCGGGGAATATCTATGTAACTTTAGCAAAAAAAGAAGTTTTTGGGTCGGTAGGGATTGATATGCTTGCAGGACCGTCAGAAATTTTGATTATTGCAGACAAAACAGCCAGACCAGACTATATTGCATGCGATATGCTGTCTCAGGCTGAACATGATGAAAGAGCAGCAAGCTATCTTTTGACTGATAGTATGGAACTTGCCCAAAAAGTTCAAAAAGAATTAGAAGACAGATTAAAAACCTTAGATAGAGAAAGTATTGCACGTATTTCAATAGAAAATAATGGCAGAATTTTTGTTTTGGGAAGTATTTTGGCGGCTGTTATGATATCCAATGAAATAGCCCCCGAACATCTTGAATTATTGCTAGATGATCCAAATCAATACTTGCCTTTTATCTCAAATGCGGGAGCTGTCTTTATAGGAGAAAACTCGCCCGAACCATTGGGAGATTATTTGGCTGGTCCAGACCATGTTTTGCCCACGTCAGGTACTGCTCGATTTTTCTCTCCTTTAAGTGCAGAAACTTTTGTAAAAAAAATTAGCTTAATTAAGTACAATAAAAAGCAACTTAAAAAAGTAAAAGATGACATTATTAATCTAAGTAACTGCGAAGGCTTACAGGCTCATGGAAACTCTATTAAAATTAGATTCGAAGAGGATGAACAATGAAAAGAGCAGGGGAACTCAAAAGAACTAC
>DATCJR010000037.1 GCA_036562685.1 Clostridia bacterium
TGCCTGAAGATTTTCTTTCGTATACTCTATTTTTATTAAACTGATGTTGAGTATTGCTTATAATATTTTTTGACTTTATGTTCTTCAGCTTTTCAAAATTTATAAAAGACAAAGAAAACGCAACAATTAATATAGAAAACAATACATAACTGCCTATAAGTCCTAATCCTGAATAAACAGGATAAATAAGCGTACCTAAAATTACGCCTCCAAAAGTTACTGGATAGTCATAGCATTTTGAGATGTAAGCCGCAAAAGATACATCTTTTCCCAAAAATCTTGTAGATGAAATAAGATGCAAAATTAGCAGCACAAAGAAAAATATTCCTATAATGCTAAATACCCTTTTTAAAGGTACTTGCAATGTATAGCCTTTAAATAGGATGAAACCGAATGAAAAAATAGTAATAAATAACGCATAATGAGAAAACCCAAATATCCCCATTATGAAATTTTTTATATATTTTGCACCAATGGGTGCCAAAAAAGAATCAAAAACTGTGAAAAATAAAATAACCGCTGACAAAATCATCAGCGCCAATCCATAAATTTCATTCCCCTTTTTTGAGTAGCTGTGTTCTTTTTTCAAAAAGGACTCCTATCTAAAAATCGTAAAAATTGATTGAATTTTTGTTAATTAATTATAACATAAGACTACTTCTAAGACAATGGGTTATAAGTTCGTAATTTTGATACTTAAAATTAAGATATCAAAAATCCGACAATTTATATAATATTAATCACCGATTTAACAGAACATCCCACCAATTCACCAAATGCTTGAGTTATAAAATGAATAAGTTTTTTAGCAGCTGATTCTTCAATTTTGATGGTTGCAAGTTTTTCATAATCCGAATTGTCAATGAATTTCAAATTGTTTATAAGGTTAAGGCTGACCGGAGGTGCATCTATGTCCTTACATAAAGGGCACAACAAACCTCCTCTTAATGGAGAAAAAAATGGTCTAGACACACTTGCATGACAGGAAGAGCAATTACTAAAATTCATTTTATAACCGATCAATTCAAGAGTTCTTATTATAAATTTTACAGCAATCACATTAGCGTTGGTATCACCGTAGGTCAATTCTTTCAAAGCCTTAAGACTTTCAATAAACAGTCTTTCATTAGGCTGACCTTCTTGTGTTGCCATATCTATGATTTCCAAAACTACACATCCAGCCAAAAATCTATCTACATCATAAGCTAAGTCGTAAAATGATTCTGTAAGAGTGCAGTTTGCTGTTATATAGTTATTGCCACGTTCAATTAAAATAAACTCACCAAAACAAAAAGGCTGAGCAGCCATTTTCATTTTGGCAGACGGTTTTTTAACGCCTCTAAATACTGAACTTAGCTTGCCCCTTTCCAATGTAAAAATATTGGCTGTTTTGTCGTTTTCTTTATAATCTTTTGTATTTAATACAAGCCCTGTTAGTTTTATGTTATCTTCCATATCAAAATTATACCACAAATATAAATTGCATCATAATTATATTAATTTACATAATATACATTTTTTTGAGCATACTAAAACTATAAAAAAATAGGAGGTTTAATTATATGTTTTTTGGAGATGATTTGACAGGTATGTCATGGAACTTGTTTACTTCAACAGGACAAATTGGTTATTACCTGTTATTTAAAAGACTAAGCGAACAAAACGATATTATCGACGGCGTCAACCCTCCGAGCAAAAGAACTCTATTAGATTAACATAAAATTTAAATATAAAAAGGTTACAAACTACTCTGGTTTGTAACCTTTTTTTTCTGAATTTCCGTCTTGTCTTTTTATGTTCTCTTCATTTTTGGACAAATATATTTCATAAAGCTCTTGGGCTGTCATTCCAGCCTGCAAACACATACTGACAAAAAAATGCAAAACATCAACAAGTTCTTCTTTTAACGCACTATTATCAATAGGTTTGCTGTTTTTCCACCATTTGAAATTAACTTCATCCAAAACCTCAGATAATTCACTGATAAGCGCTAAAATATTTTTCTGGATCCATACGTCAGGAGTATATTTGTTTTCTAAGTTATGATTTTTTAATATGTAATCATTCAGTTTTTGCTGCATTTCAAAGATATGTTCAAGTTTATCCATAAAGACTCCTTAGTATGTCTTATTATAGCATCAAAGTCATAATAAGTACATTATGACTTTGATTTGTTTTTTAATTAAGAAGCTGTAACAAATCTCCTGCTTCGCGATTAGATACGCATGAAACACAAGCTTTAGAGAAATCCAAATATTTATGAGCGATATTCATAACCTCATCCAAGGTAACAGAATTAATATCATTTAATTTTTTATCTAGATCAAAGATTTCATCTGAAATTAACAGTGTCTTGCCATAAACATTCATTATTGATGTGGTATTTTCCTGTCCCAAAATAAAGGTGCCTTTTAGCTGTTCTCTGCCGCGCTTAAACTCTTCCATAGTAATTCCATCTTTTAATGTTTTTCTAAGTTCTGAAACTACTGTAGTGATTGCCTTTTCAATATTTTGAGGATTGGTTCCGCAATAAACAGAGAAAATACCGTTATTTTTATATGAAGACATAAATGTATAGACAGAATAAGCAAGTCCAAGTTCTTCTCTCACCTTTTGGAATAACTTTGAACTCATAGAACCGCCCAAAACATTGGACAAAATCATCATAGGATGTGTATCTTTTGAGTTAAAGTCCGGAGAAGGGAAACCTAGCGCTATGCTTGCTTGTTCTATTTGCTTAATTTTATAACCACCTTTAGGTACTGAAACATGCTTTGACGCAACTTGTGATTTTAAGCAATACTCAGATTTATCAAAAACATTAGAAAAATATTTTGTAACAAGGTCAGTAACTCGTTCGAAATCAAAATTACCTGCGATTGCGATAACCACATTTTGAGGACAATAATGGTCTTTCATATATCCATTTATTTTTGTCTTGTCAAAGCTATTGACATTTTCAGCATTTCCGATTATCGGACGTCCCAAAGGATTGCCTTCAAAAAACAGTTTTGAAAGATTTTCATGACAAACATCTTCTGGAGAATCTTCTACCATTGAAATTTCTTCTATAACTACTTTTTTCTCTTTTTCTAATTCAGTCTCAACAAAGGTTGAATTGAAAAACATATCGCTTAATATCTCAATACATTTTTCAAGATGTTCATCAATAGATTTGGTATAAAAACAAGTGCATTCTTTTGCTGTAAATGCATTTATTTGAGCACCTATTTTATCAACTGAATCAGCTATTTCAAATGCAGTTCTTGTTGTAGTTCCTTTAAAAAGCATATGTTCTATAAAATGAGATATACCATTGTTTTGTTGATTTTCATAAGCACTGCCGGCACCTACCCAAACACCAATGGAAACAGATCTCAAAAAATCCAATTTTTTCATAATCAATCTTAAGCCATTTGGAAATGAAACCATCTTATGCATAAAAAAGTTACCTCTTTAGAATAAATTTGATGATAGTATGTGAAATATAATATATTTTATTGATTTATATTTTTAGTTTAACCTTAAAAACTTAACTAGTCAACTTAATCATTACACGCTTTTTAAAGTAGAAATATTTTCACTCACTGTTACCAGATTAAAACCCTTTTCTTTTAGCGTTTTTATAATATTTGGCAAGGCCTCTAAAGTGTTTTTGGTAGGATGCATCAATATTAAGTCTCCATTGGCCGCTTTAGATGTAGCTCTCTTATATATCAATGAAGTGTCTTTATCACGCCAATCTATTGTATCTCTGCTCCACATGATTGTTTTATAACCCAACTCAGCGGCTACATCTAAAGTCAATTTATTATAAGAACCAGAAGGCGGAGCAAATAATGTGGTTTTTATTCCACAAGTGCTTTCAATTACCTTTTCGGTTACATATATTTCTTCTTTATTTCTTTCTCTAGAAAGCGTTTTGTGATCTTTGTGAAAATAGCCATGATTAGCAATTTCATGTCCATGAGCCGCAATTTCTTTTAGCACTTCACCATTATTTGCTGCCCAGCTTCCGCCTATGAAAAATGTGCATTTTATATTTTCCTCATCCATAACTTTTAGCATACCATCAATATATTCTGTCCCCCAATACACATTAATCATAAGACTTATATTATTTTTTGAAGTGTCACCGCGATAATATGCCTGAGGAGTATCACTTTTAAAAACCTGTGCAATGTCGTCTTTTATAGATAATGCAAAAACAAAAACCACAGCAACAGCTATAATAATATTGCAAAAAACATCAATAAAATATTTTTCTTTTTTTAACGTGTTTTGCGCCATATGATAATATATTCAAATCATCTCAAAAAAATAAACTTAATTTAAAAATTTAAAATCTATAATTAAGAGTTCTAATTTTTATATAAATTTCTAATACTAAAAAAATCAAATAATTTTTAAAAAAGAAATAACAATAAGATTTATGTTAATTGATAGACAATCTTTTAAAGATATATTATCATTATATAGTATCAAAAATTAATAAGGAGATAATAAATGGCATCAACTTCAATTAAAAACATTTTTGCCCGTGAAGTAATTGATTCTCGTGGAAACCCCACAGTAGAAGCAATAGTTACACTAGAATCTGGAGCACAAGGTGTTGCAGCAGTACCTTCTGGTGCATCAACTGGTATGTTCGAAGCCGTTGAATTAAGAGACGGTGACAAAAAGAGATATTTGGGTAAAGGTGTATTGACCGCAGTTAATAATGTCAATACAGAAATATTTAACGCATTAAAAGGTCGTGACGCGCTTGATTATGCTGCTAACGACAAGATAATGATTGAATTGGACGGAACAGACAACAAAGGTCGTTTGGGTGCAAACGCAATTTTGGCTGTTTCTTTGGCTGCTTCAAAGGCCGCTGCAAACTCTTTGGGCGTTCCCCTTTATAAATATCTAGGCGGAGAAAGCGCTCAAGGTTTACCTGTTCCTATGTGCAACATACTTAACGGTGGCGCTCATGCTTCCAACAACATTGACGTTCAGGAATTTATGATTATGCCTGTCAATGCTACTTCCTTTACTGAAGGAATTAGATGGTGCGCAGAAGTATTCCATAACCTAGCTAAGGTTTTAAAAGGCAAGGGTCTTTCAACTGCTGTTGGTGATGAAGGCGGCTTTGCTCCTAACTTAAACAGCAATGAAGAAGTTCTTGATACAATTATGCAAGCTATTGAAAATGCAGGTTATAAGCCTGGCGTTGATATCAAGATTGCTATCGATGCTGCTTCTAGCGAATGGTACACAGAACAAGGCGACTACTTCTTGCCTAAGAACAAAGTAAGACTTACTCGTGATGAACTCGTTGATTATTGGGACAAGTTATCAACTAAGTATCCTATCATTTCTTTGGAAGACGGTCTTGCTGAAGAAGATTGGGAAGGCTGGAAAAAGCTAACAGAAACTATTGGCGGACGCGTTCAATTAGTTGGCGATGACTTATTTGTTACCAACACTAAGAGACTTTCAAAAGGTATTGAAAACAAAGTTGCTAACTCAATTCTTATTAAGCCCAACCAGATCGGTAGCTTAAGCGAAACCATCAACGCAGTTAAGATGGCTCAAAACGCAGGATATACCGCAATTTTATCACATAGAAGCGGTGAAACTGAAGATACAACAATTGCAGACTTGGCTGTTGCTACAGGCGCAACCCAAATCAAAACAGGTTCATTGTCAAGAAGTGAAAGAATTGCTAAGTTCAATCGCTTGATGTATATCGAATATGAACTTGGAAAAGCTGCAAAATATCCTGGACTTGATGCTTTCTATCAATTGAAAAAATAAAATATTAAATATTTTAAAAGAAGGTGCTTTTAGGCACCTTCTTTTTTTAGTTATGTATAAAAAAGGCTCATACATTATGTATGAGCCTTTAATATTATATTTCTAAATTTTATTCTAAAGCAATTATATAGTAATATAATGGCTGACCGCCAAAATGGCAATCGACATCACACTTGGGATATTTTTTGCTCAATTCTTCTACAACGCTTTCTGCGTCTTCTTGACTTACATCATAGCCAAAATACAATGTGATGTTGGATACATCTTTGTCCATCATTTTGTCAACTAATTCTTTAGTAACAGTGTTGACATCTTGACCTTTTGCAACAATATCCTTGCTGTCAATACCAATGATATCGCCCTGTTCAAGCCGCATATCGTCGCTCAAAGTTGTGCTTCTTACAGCATAAGTTACTTGACCAGCCTTTACAGATTGTAACGATTCCATCATGGTCTCGGTATTTTTTTGTAAATCAGCCTCTGGATCAAAGCTTAATGCACAAGCAATTCCTTGAGGAATATTAACTGTAGGTATAACAATCAAATTACGTTTACTTATTTCTTTTGCTTGTTCTGCAGCCAATATTATGTTTTTATTATTGGGGAAAATAAAAACATTTTCTGCCATTACATTGTCGGCGGCTTTTGCTATATCATCCGCACTGGGATTCATAGTTTGTCCGCCTTCAATTATATAATCAACCATAAGGTCCTTGAAAATGTTAGTCAAACCCTCTCCTGCACAAACACTAACCATGCCCATAGGCTTTAGCTCTTCCTTAGCATGTTTTATTGCACGGTTTTGTTCAAGCATATTTTCAATTTTGATCTTGTCTAATTCTCCAAGTTCCAATGCGCTTTGAAGTGCTGTTCCAGGATTATTAGTATGAACATGCACCTTTACCAAGGACAAATCACCAATAACCAAGACACAGTCGCCAATAGTCATAAGCTTTTCACGGAATCTATCTATGTCTGCTTCGGTAGTTTTCTTATAAATATTGATTATAAAAAATTCAGTGCAATATGCAAATTCTATATCTTCTAGATTTTCTAAATCTGCATGGAACTGCATATAATTATTTATGGGTTTATCTGATATCTTATCATTAAATTCAAGAACTTCGGTAGATTCTATATTGGTTATAACATTATAAAATCCTGTTAAGATAATAAGCAAACCACGCCCACCGGCATCAACTACACCTGCCTTTTTCAAAACCGGCAGCATTTCAGGTGTTTGAAGCAGAACTTGTTCACCAAAATCAATTATGGATTTTAAGAAGTCTTCCATGGTAATTGACTTTTTGGTTATTGATAGTGCATGATCTGCAATTCCTCTGATAACTGTAAGTATTGTTCCTTCTTTGGGTTTGGTTACTGCTTTATAAGCTACGTCTGATCCTTCTTTCAAAGCTCTTGCAAAAATCTTAGGAGTAATATCTTCATTTTCCTGAACAAAAATCGAAGTCATACCTTTAAATATCTGAGATAGAATTACGCCCGAATTTCCTCTTGCACCGCGTAAAGCACCTTTTGAAAGTGCATTAGAAAGATCAATAATATTATTATTAGGACAATTTTCAATTTCTTTTGATGCAGATAACATTGTTAATGACATATTTGTTCCGGTATCGCCATCCGGTACAGGAAAGACATTCAATGAATCTACATAGCTCTTATTTTGATCCAACAGCTTAGCACTGCTTAAAATTAATTTTCTAAGCGTTGCACCATTAATATTTTTTGACATTATCCCCTCCTAATATGGATAAACTAAATAATAAAAACAATTGGCTATTACTACAATTATATGTTTCGTACCACATCAAAATACTAGACCTTAATTCCCACAACATTGACATTGAGGGAATCAACTACCATCCCTGTAAATTTTTCTACATTGTATTTTACGGATTTTTTTATAGACTCTGCAACAGCTTCTATTGAAACGCCATACTTAAGTATAACGTACAAATCTATAAAAATTCGGTCTCCGTTTGTAATAACCTTAACACCCTTGCTCACAGAGTGTTTTTTGAAAAGTTCAGCTATATTATCTGACAATCTTTTGGAAACCAAATCAACTATGCCATAGCAGTCCAACGCAGTATAGCCAGCTACCTGTGCTATAGCTTCTTCGGTAATAGAGATTTTGCCGTAAGCGTTAGTTGTATGAACGGACATAATACCTCTTTTGTCAAAATAGCATAAACTTTTAAGCTAATTATACTATATCATAAATCAATTTTCAATTATTTAAACTTAAGATAAGGTCTAAAATGATAAATTGTTATTAAGTTGTGAAAAATATTTTTGTTCTTTACATTAATGTTAAAATTTAACTAGATTACATCAAATATTATATAGATAATTTAAAATGAATAATCAATATGCTCTTGTTTTTTTGCTTGCAAAATAGCTAAAACAATGCTAATATATATGAGTTGAATTTGAATCTGGAGGAATTATATAATGTCTAGAGTTTGCTCTGTATGCGGCAAAGGCAAAATGAGCGGAAATAAGGTAAGCCATTCAAACCGCAAAACCAGACGTGCATTTAATGCTAATTTGCTAAAAGCAGATAATCTTGTTATAAACGGAACTAATGTTGAGGGCTATATTTGCACTCGTTGTCTGCGTACTGCTCGTAAGCAACAAGCAAAAGCATAATAATTTTTTGAATTTTGAAATAAAAAGATTAACTCTCGTTAAGTTAAAATGCGAGAGTTATTTTTATGTCTTGAAACATAAGGGTTGTCCTTTATAAAAAAACGCCATGGAAAGTCTACCGCAGAAGGAGCATAATCTATATTAATTCTAGGCGTAACAACAATATCGGATAAAGAATAATCTTTATATTCAGTTATAGTTATATTTTCGTCATTTATTAGATCAGTACCATTATGTAATTTTTTAATATCGAATGCTTGGCAAGCCCTGCCCGGTCCTGATGTTATTAAAAACTTTTTTGATTTTACGCACAAATCTATATGTCTATTATTCGCCATTATTTCGATGTTTTCCAAAGGCTCAATTGCTCTTATCAAAACGGCCGCTGCTGTTCCTTCTTTTTCGGTAACAACATTCATACAATAATACATTCCGTAGATCTGATAGACATATAAAAATCCTCCCCTTTCCCACATTATTTTATTGCGTTCTGTCATACCTCTGTGAGAATGAGAAGCTTCATCAATTGCTCCTATGTAAGCTTCAGTTTCAACAATCATTCCGGACAAAACTTTGTCGCCTATTTTGCGAACAAAACGTTTGCCTAATAATTGTTTGGCAACGGTAAGTGTATCCTGCAAATAAAAGCTTTCATCAAGTCTTTGGTAGTTTTGCATAAAACTAATTAAGCTGTTTTCTAAAAATCAGCCTAAGAATTCCTCTTATTATTTTTGGCGGTTTGATGCATATAATCTTCATATATTCCTCCATTTATAAGGTTATAAAACTGTCCTATTCTATATATGCATTCAAACCATAATAGGTCACAATAAAAAACTAAATTGCCTTGATGCCACGAAGACGGTTAATTGCATATTTTTTGTCTTTGGCGCTAAAGACAGTATTGCCTGCAACAATAATGTTGGCACCCGTTCCCAAAACCTGATCTATATTATCAAAATTAATTCCGCCGTCAATTTCCAAGTCAATGTCTTTTCCTGTAGAATCAATCATCTGTTTGACTTGCTTTAGTTTTTCTAAAGAGCTTTGAATAAATTTTTGTCCGCCAAATCCTGGATGAACACTCATAACTAGCACCATATCGCAATAAGGAATAACATTTTTTATAGCGTTTACATCTGTTTCTGGGTTTAACACTATTCCTGCTCTTACATTGCATTGTTTTATTAGTTTTATAGCATCTATGGCATTTTTTACAGCTTCTATATGTACCGTAATAATATCTGCTCCAGCTTGGGCAAATCTTTCTACATATTTTTCAGGTTCTACTATCATAAGATGAGCATCTAGCTTCAATTGTGTAGTTTTTCTTATGTCCTCTATCATCTTAATTCCAAAAGTGATATTGGGCACAAAAACTCCGTCCATTACATCACAATGCAATAAATCCGCCCCTGCATTTTCAAGCTCTTTTATATCTCTTGCCATGTTGGCAAAATCAGCAGAAAGCAAAGAAGGGGCAACTTTGATTTTGTTGTATGTATCAATTCTTTGGTTCATTTTTATATCCTTTAGTTAAAACTTTGATTTTCCTTTAGTTCAAAATACATTTCAGTATATCTTTTATGGCGTGATGACGAAATTTCACCTTTGCTGACAGCATTTAAAACAGCACAATCCGGCTCTTTTGTATGAGTACAGCTAGAAAATCTGCAATCATTTTTATACGGCAAAAACTCATCATAAAAATCTTTTAATTCATTATACTTCAAATTTTTAAGTTCCAGCAAACTAAAACCAGGCGTATCAGCAATAAAAAAATCTTTGACAGGAATCAGTTCGGTATGTCTTGTAGTGTTTTTTCCTCTTAATATTTTTTCGCTCAGATCTCCTGTTTGGGAATAATTGCATCCTAATATAGCATTAATTAAACTAGATTTTCCTACAGCGGATTGCCCTGCAAAGCAATTAACTCCGCCTTGCATTATTTCTATCAATTTATCAATATTATAACCTGTTTTTGCAGAAACCTTTATAAATTTTGATTTTGCTTTTGAATATTGTTGTTCTATTTCGTCAGCATAATCATTATTAATATCTATTTTATTGAAGCACAAAATCGGCTCTATTTTATTAAGTTTTGCCGCGATAATAAGCTTATCAATAAGATGCAAATCTGCTTCAGGAACACATGAAATTACTATGACAATCCGGTCTATATTGGCTATCGGCGGTCGTATAAGCATATTTTTTCTAGGCACAATATTTTCAATAACGCATTCAGAAGTATCGACATCTACAATGTCGCCCGCCAAAACTATACTATCTTCTTTCTTTAGCTTCTTTCGAGCATAGCATTCAATTAATTGACCATCAATTTGAACAAAAAATTTACCTGAAATTCCTTTGGTTACTATACCTCTTCGTACCATGTGATACCCTTATTGTCTATGTTCTTGCAAAACTTTATTTCTTAACTGGCCGCAGGCACCTTCAATATCACTGCCCATTGACCTTCTGATCGTTACTGAAACATTGCGTTTTATAAGCTCGTTTTCAAAATTCTTTGCTTCTTCATGAGTACAAGGCTTGAGTCCCTTTTCCTTTACATAATTAAGCATAATTAAATTAACATGGCAGGGATACCCTCTAGTTATCTTAGCTAAGGCTTCTAATGCTTCGTTATCCATATTTTCGCCGCTTATCAATGCGTATTCATATACGACTCTTCTGCCTGTTTTTTCAAAGTAATATTTTGCTGCATTGACGATATCTGATATTTTATATTTATTAGCAATCGGCATTAGTTTTTTTCGTACTTCTTCTATGGCAGAATGCAATGAAATTGTCAAAGTTATTTTGAAACCGTCATCAGCCAATCTTATAATATTTTCAGCAAGTCCACTTGTTGATAATGAAATATTTCTTTGACTTATACTAATGCCGTCTGGATCACTTACAAGTTGTAAAAATTTGGTAACATTTTGATAGTTATCCAATGGCTCTCCGCTTCCCATAAGCACAATATTAGTTATTTTTCTATCAGTTATTGATCCGCCCAAGTATGAATTAACCATCAAAACCTGTCCCAATATTTCGCCTGCACTTAGATTGCGTTTGAGTCCGCCTATTCCAGAAGCACAAAAAGCACAGCCCATACGGCATCCAACTTGAGTGCTTACACATATAGTTGAACCATATTTATATTCCATTACAACGCCTTCAATAATATCGCCATCGTTAAGCTCATATAAGAACTTCTTAGTGTTATCTTTTTTTGAAGACAACACTTTTATAATTTTCAACGGTATTGACGTATAATGCTTAGATAATTCTTCTCTAAAGCTTTGCGGAATATCAGACATATTGGCAATATCAGTTCCATTATGCAGCCATTTGAAAATCTGTTTTGCCCTAAAGGAAGGCTGGTTTGGAAATAATTGTTTCAGTTCTTCTATATTATAATCTGTCAAGAGTTGTTTCATATTTTTTTTACCTTTGCAATAAAAAATCCTTCTGTATCTGAAATATAAGGCATAAGCTGAATATAATTATTTATTTTTAAGCCATTTACTTCTATATCAATAGGAACAGCTTCAAAATCATAATTATTTTCCAAAAACCTATTGACTATATCTTGGTTTTCTCTTTTTAAAATTGTGCAGGTGGAATAAACAAGATGACCGCCTTTTTTTAGATACCTTGCTGAAGTTTTTAAAATCTGATATTGCAATTTTGTAAGCTCATTTATACCTTCCAAGGTACGATGCTCAAAAATATCAGTTCGTGAGTTTAATACACCCAAACCGCTGCAAGGAACATCGCACAAAACTAAATCAAATTTGCTATCAAATTGTGGATTATAGACGGTTGCATCATTTTTTATAACTTTTATATCGTTTTCCTGCATACGACTTTTGTAAGAATTAATAAGCTCAAGTCTATGCGGATGAATATCGCAAGAAATTAACGAAATATCAGCGAGTTGTCTAAGATAAACACTTTTTCCGCCAGGTGCGGCGCATACATCCAAAACATAGTCTCCGTTTTTAACTTTGGTTGCATGACAAATAGCCATAGAACCTAAGCTTTGAACTGTAAAAAGGTCGTTATGGCCTTTTAGCTTGTTTAAAGTATTATGAGATACATAGTATCCATAAGGTGTTTTTCTATCAAAATCAAAGTTTAGATATTTTTCAAAATCTTTTTGAGAAATCTTTTTGGGATTATGTCTAATATGAGTCAATAATTCTTTTGGATGTGTAAAAAACTTGTCTAAAACATCCCTATCATAATCTTTTTCAATTTCTTTTATTGCCCATATAGGAACATTATATTCAAGAGATTTTTTTTGATAATAGTCAGAAGGCATTTCGACATTTTTACACTTTCTCAAAACAGCATTAATAAAAGCAGGACTTCGCTTCACAGCTTTTGCCAATTCTACCATTGTATTGACTACAGCATAATCAGGCTCATCCATAAAATAAATACGATAAATGCCAATTTTCAAAATAACCGCATCACTTACATGCGGCTGTTTTTTAACCAGCTTGCTGATAATATATTCCAAAAATAGATTTTTTTCGGTAACCCCGTAAACTATACGGGTAATTAATTTTTTATCGTTGTCGCTTACAGATTTTAACCCATTGTTAAGGGCAATATTGACATAAGCACAATCGGCAAAAATTTTATAAAGGATCTGATAACAGTGCCTAATCATTCAAACCTTTCGCCTATATATCGTTTATGTCCCCTTAAGTAATCGACAGTACTCATAGCCTTGCCGTTTTGTTCCTGTATTTTTAAGATATTCAAGCAATCTTTTCCGCACATAACGGTAATGTATTTATCAAGATTGACTATTGTTCCAGGTTTTACAGGATAAGATTTTGAATTAACTTCGGCTTCAATAATTTTGAATTTTACACCCCATAATGTCGAATATGTTCCAGGCCAATCATATAGACCTCTTATTAGGCAATTAATTTCTTGCGCACTTTTGGACCAATCAATTTTGCCTAAATCTTTGGTCAACATAGGATAATATGATGATTGACTTTCATCTTGCGGTGTAAACGTAGCTTTTCCTTGTTCAATTAAATCAAGTGCTTCTAATAATGCATCAGCTCCAACCTGACTCATTTTTTTAGTCAAAGTAACTGCGTTGTCATTAGGCTCAATATTAACTTCTTTTTTCAAAATCATATCGCCGTTATCAAGCCCTTCTGCAGTCTGCATAATAGTAATGCCTGTCTTGGTTTCGCCATTAATTATTGCCCATTGAATAGGTGCTGCACCACGATACTTGGGCAGCAAAGAACCATGAACATTAATTACACCATGTGGTGCTATTTCTAATATCTCTTTTGATAAAATTTGACCATAGGCTGCAGTAACCATAACATCTGGTTTCAAATTCTTTAAAATCTCAACACCCTCTTTTTTTATGCTCTTAAATTGATATACTGGTATATTGTTTTCTTTAGCTGTATTTACTATAGGCGGCGAAATAAGTTTATATCCTCTGCCAGCAGGTCTATCAGGCTGAGATACTACAGCTATTACATTATGATGAGATTTTAACAATTTTTCTAGCGGCAACACACCAAATTCAGGCGTGCCTAGATATATTACTTTCATCCTATGCTCCAAAATATGTATAAGATAGTTATTTCTTATTGGATTTTACATCTTCTAATGTATCATCTACTAATTTATCAATGTACAAGATTCCGTCAAGATGGTCAAGTTCATGTGATACAGCTTGCGCAAAATAGCCTTCAGCCTTATACTTGACTTTTTTTCCGTGTCTATCAAAAGCTTCGACAGTAAGTTTTTGAGGACGCATAACCTTGCCTCTTTTTCCAGGAATACTTAGGCATCCTTCGTCACAAACAACCATTTTTCCTACGCTTGTTATTTTTGGATTGACTAATTCAACAAGTCCGTTGCCTACATCAATAACAACAACGCGTTTTAGTATGCTAACTTGAGGTGCAGCAAGACCCGCACCTTCATTATGATACATAGTTTCTGCCATATCGTCGATAAGCTGAGAAAGATTCTCATCAAACTCTGTAACTTCCTTAGCTTTCGCACGTAATACATCTTCTCCAACTAATACTATATTTCTCAAAGCCATTTTATCAACTAAGGTCTTGCGGATTAAGCTCCGAATAGACCAAAACATCCTTTTTGTTATTATTTTTATTTATTATATTATAAATGTCGGTCAAATTTCTGTCAACACCAGCACTGCTAAGCCTAATCAGGATCTGAACGCGGTATTTTTTTTGAATACGTTTTATGGGAGATTTCATTGCTTTAAGATATAAAAAATCATCTTTGTTTTGCTCTGCAATAATTTTTATATCGTCAAAAACATCTTTTAAAACTGCTATTGCATCTTCTTCTGATTCTGAACATGCAAGTATTCTGATTATTGTAGAAAATGGCGGATATTTGGTAACTTTTCTTATATTTGATTCTTTTGAATAAAAACCCAAATAATCATAATTCTGTGCAAACTTATAAACATAATGTCTGGGCGAATAAGTCTGCAAAATTACCAAACCTTCTTTTTCGTCTCTACCTGCTCTGCCTGCTACTTGTGTGATTAATTGAAATGTGCGTTCACAGCTGTGAAAATCCGAAAAATACAGGCTCAAATCTGCATCCAAAATTCCTACAAGCGTAACATCAGAAAAGTCATGCCCTTTTGTTACCATTTGCGTACCCAATAATATCTGGGCTTTGTGCTCCGAAAATTCTTTAATAATTTTTAGGTGTGCGTCTTTGGTACGGGTCGTATCATTATCCATTCTCAAAACTTTAACATTAGGAAATAATTTATTCAACTCTTCAGCTACGCGCTGCGTGCCAAACGCACCTTGCTTGATATATTTGCTGCCGCATTGAGGACATACATCCAATACAGGTTTACGAGAAGAACAATAATGACATTTTAATATGTTTTCATCTCGATGATATACCATTGATACATCACAATTTTCGCATTTTACGACATAACCGCATGAACGGCACATCTGATAAGATGCATAACCGCGTCTGTTCAAAAACAATATTATCTGATCGCCTTCTGAAATAACCTTTTTCATCTGTTCTATTAATTCAAGCGAAAAAAAGCTATTGTTACCTTGTCTCACTTCTCGCGTCATATCTACAATTTTTATCTGAGGCAAAGGTCTTTGATTAATACGATCGGGCATTTCAATAAGTTCAAGTTCATTATTATGTGTTTTGTAATATGTTTCGATAGACGGAGTTGCACTGCCCAAAACCAAAACTGCTTGATTATATTTTCTTCTAAATTCGGCTATGTCATGTGTAACATATCTTGGATTGCTTTCGGATATGTAGCTTGGATCATGTTCTTCATCAATTATTATAATCCCGATGTTGTGAAGCGGTGCAAATATTGCTGATCTTGCGCCTATAACAATAGACGCTTCACCTTCTATAATACGCCGCCACTCATCATATCTTTCGCCGACAGACAGTCCGCTATGTAAAATAGCTACATTTGTGCCAAATCTGCTCTTAAAAAGTGAAAAGACCTGAGGCGTCAAAGATATTTCTGGAACCAACAGAACTGCAGTCTTTCCTTGTTTTATACAGTCGTTTATACATCTTATATATATTTCAGTCTTGCCGCTGCCTGTTACGCCATGCAATAAAAAGGATTTGTTACGTGCATTTTTTATTGTCTCATAAGCCTTTTGCTGCTGCGGCATAAGAGTAACCATTTCGTTTTTTGATTCAATATCCTTGTATGGCGTTCTTTTGACTTCTTTGAAAACAATCTCAACTATACCTTTTTGCTCTAACGCTTTTAGTGCAGATATTGAGAAATGCGAGTTTATATATGCGGTCTCAACTTCATTGTCACAGGACAACAGATATTCTGCAAGTTCTACTTGAGATTTTGCTCTGGGATTAACCAAATCGAACACATCTTTTTCTGTAAGTCCGCTTTTTATCTTTACGAAATTTTTAGTCAGCGCCTTGATCCTGCCGCCACGCATTTGGGCAGGAATAAAAAGCCTTAATGCATCAACCATTTTAATATTATATTTTTTGGTCATATAATGCATAAGACTAAGCATTTCTGTGCTTATGACAGGTATTTCATCTAAAGGTTTTGAAATTGATTTTAATTTTGAAATGTCGTAATCGGGCGTTTGTTTTTGACCTATGATATAGCCTTCAATAAACTGTCTTCCAAAAGGAACATAAACCCTGCTTCCAACAGGAATATTATCAGGATTAAGATATTCAAAAACTTTGTCAACATTGGAATGATTGATATCTACGATAACATCAGCTATCATAGCTTTTTTGCTTCCCTTTTAAAAAGCATGAGAACATTATCTACGATGATATCGGCAAGTTCTGTTTTGGACATTTTATCAAGATTAATAATTTTATCAGAAAAAACAAGAGAAGCTATATTAGTATCTGTTCCAAATCCAGCACCTTCCAAAGAAACATTATTGGCAACTGCCATATCTGCATTTTTCTTAACAAGCTTTTTCTGTGCATTTTCCAAAGTGTTTTCGGTCTCAGCAGCAAATACAATTAATATACGATTTTCTTTTACCTTGCCTAATTCTTGAGCTATATCGACATTTTTTTCTAGCTCCAAAGTAACATCTTGAGCTTTTATTTTTTGAGAAAATATATTTTTGACTTTATAATCAGAAGGGGCAGCTGCCATGATTATGGCATCACAAAATTGATAATTTTGCATAACTGCTTTATACATATCATTAGTAGAAATCACGGAAATTTTTTGTGCGTCAAAATCGCAGTCTACACTCATGCTACCGTGTATAAAAATAACTTTTGCTCCGCGGTCTATGCAGGCTTTTGCCAAAGCAACTCCCATCTTTCCGCTGGAATAATTGGTTATACAACGCACTCCATCAATATCTTCTCTGGTTGCACCTGCGGTTATTAAGATTGTTTTATTTATCAAATCTTTTTTTTTATTTAAAATATCTTTTATTTTTTCTTCAATATCACTAGGCTCTGCCATCCTGCCAGCACCTTCGTCTCCGCAAGCTAACAATCCTTCTGCTCCATACAAAATATGAAAACCACGATTTTTTAGTTTAGCAATATTTTCCTGAGTAACCGAATTGATCAGCATATTAGTATTCATTGCAGGACAAATCAAAATAGGTGCTTTGGTCGCCATAGTGTTTGTTGTCAAAAAGTCATCAGCAATACCGTTAGCTATCTTGGCTATGACATTGGCAGTTGCTGGCGCAATTACCAAAATGTCAGCCTTTTTTGCTAACGAAATATGTTTGACATCATATTCAATATTGGTATCAAACATATCAATTATGACTTTGTTTTTGGATAATGTTTGCAAAGTTAATGGCGTGACAAAATTAGTCGCATTTTTAGTCATGATAATATGAACATCAGCACCTTGTTTCTTTAGACTGCTTGTAAGCGTGCAGATTTTGTATGCGGCTATTCCTCCCGTAATTCCTATTACGATAGTTTTGTCTTGAAAAAAACTTTGCATAAAATCAATCCTAAGCTTATTCTTTAGCTATAGTTAGTTTACCCTCATAAAATTCTTGAGCTGCGTAAGATATAGCCTTAGAATTGCTTTCTTCCAAAATTTCGGGTTTTTTATCTTGAAGCTGTCTTGCTCTTTTTGAAATCAAACAGCATAATGCATACTTACTGTCAATCATGCCAATTAATTTGTCAATAGGTGGTTCAGTCATCATAATAAATGATCTCCTTTTTTATATTATTTTTTCTCCAGTTATTAGCTTATTAATTATATCTTCATTTCTAATCGTTTTCAATTTTTCGGCATTAATTATATCAATTACCGCTTTAGAAGCTTTTTCAATATCATTATTAATAACTATATAGTCGTAATATTTTGCTTCCATAAGCTCTTTTTTTGTTTCTGACAGTCTCAAAGCCTTTACTTCTTCGGTTTCTGTGCCTCTGTTATTAAGTCTGTTATGTAATTCTTCTATTGATGGCGGCGCTATAAAAATTCGCACGCAATCATCATAAGCTTGTTTAATTAGTCTTGCGCCTTGTATATCAAGTTCAAAAATCATGTCAACTCCATTTTCCAAGGCGTCTAATACTGGTTTTTTAGGAGTGCCATAATAGTTTTGATAAACTTTGGCATATTCCAAAAGCCCATTATTTTTTATAAGGTTATCAAAATCAGCTTGACTTATAAAGTGATAATGCACTCCATCAATTTCATTAGGTCTTTTGGGTCTAGTAGTAACTGAAACTGACTTTTTTAAGTTAGGCAATAGATCTCTTACTCTTTGATTAATTGTTCCCTTTCCTACACCGCTGGGCCCAGATATAACTATTAGTAAACCCTTTGCCATCATTTACTCCACATTACGGATTTGTTCTTTTAGCTTTTCAACTTCGCTTTTCATATCTATTAAGATTTTTGAAGCGGTTATATCATTACACTTGCTACACATTGTATTAATTTCTCTGGTCATTTCCTGAGAAATAAAATCCAATTTCCTGCCTGAACAATCATTATTATTAATTTCATTATAAAATTGATCCAAATGAGAAGTCATGCGGCTTATTTCTTCATTTATATCAACCTTATCTGCAAAAAATGCCACTTCGTTAAGCAATCTTGATTCGTCAACTTCATAGTCACTGAGAAGCTCTTTAATTCTTGCCTTAATTTTTTCTCTATATTCACTGACTATTAAAGGCGCTCTTTGAATTACTTTAGATAACTGGTCATTAAGAGTTTTAACAATCTTATTCATGTTATCCTGAATACTATTGCCTTCTATCTGACGCATTTTGTCAAGTTCAACCAATGCTTTTTCTACAGCTTCAACGGCTATTTCATCCCAAATCTTAGAATCATTAATGCTCATTTTCAAGACATCTGGATAACGAAGTAAAGCAGATGCAGTCAAATCATTAGTTACATCAAATTTTTCTTTCAGTTCTTTTGAAGCATTAATATAAGACAAAACAGTAGGTATATCAAGCTCTACTGCCTTGGGAATATCAGGATTAAAAGTAAAAGTAAAAAATATATCAATACTGCCGCGTTTTACATAATTTTGTATGCTTTTTCTTATCGAGTCTTCGTTAAGAATAATGTTTTTGGGTATATGTGTGTTGATTTCTAAAAATCTGTTGTTAACTGATTTTATCTCAACCGTCAATTCTCCATACTCGTTTTTTACATTAGATTTTCCATATCCGGTCATGCTTTTCATGTCTTCCGCCTTCTAATGCATAAATTATATGCAAAAAAATCTTTATTTTTTATTATATCATATTGAGATTATTGTATCAATCATTAAGAAATGCATCAAATTCCTGTTCACTAATTATTTTGATGCCAAGCTTTTTCGCTTTTTCCAGTTTGCTTCCTGCTTGAGCCCCAGCAACTAAATAATCAGTATCTTTGGTAACAGTTTCAGATACAATACCGCCTAAGTCTTCAATAAGCTTATGCGCTTGCGACCTTTTATACTTTTCCAAAGTTCCAGTTATGACGATTTTTTTACCGCTTATCTTACTTTGCGTTTTAGGTTTATCAAATACAGGCTTGATAATATCTTCTAATTCCAAAACAAAATCTTTATGCTCTTTGAAAAAGTTTACTATGCCTGCCGCAATTACATCACCTATTTCATTAATATTGCTTAGTTCTTCAAAGCTGGCATTCATAAATGCTTGCATTGATTGATATTTATCTGCTAGATCTTTAGAAGTCTTTTTGCCTACATTGGGAATACCCAGAGCATGAATAAACGCTGCAAGCTTTTTACCTTTGCTGTTTTGAATTGCATTTATAATGTTTTCAGCTTTTTTATTTTTAAATCCTTCTAAAGTCAATAATTGATCTTTAGTAAGACTATATAACTGAATTGGTGAAGTTATTTTTAGTTTATCATATAACAGCGCTATCGTCTTTTCACTAAGCCCGTCTATGTCCATACAATCTTTGGACACAAAATGTTCTAATCTACCTTTTAACAAAGCAGCGCAATTATAAAAATTAACGCAAAAGATATTAGCACCTATTGTTTCAAGTTTTTGATGACATGAAGGGCAAATATGAGGAATATCAATTTCTTTATCGCTCTCATGCGCCTCAGCAAGTCCTGTAATTTCAGGAATGACATCGTTGCTTCGTCTTATAAAGACTCTTGAACCAATTTTTACGCTTTTTCTTTGAATATCGCCTGTATTGTTTAAAGTTGCTCTTGATATTGTTGCACCTGCTAGTTCCACAGGTTCTAATAAAGCTAGAGGAGTAAGTTTTCCAGTTCTGCCGATTTGCCAGATAACATCTTTTACTATGGTAGTGGTTTCTTCAGCTTCAAACTTGTATGCCACTGCCCAGCGTGGAAATTTGTCAGTATATCCAAGCTTGGTTCTTAATTCTACATCATTAACTTTTATAACAATGCCGTCAATCATATAGTCCAAACTAGCACGGTCAATCTTATCCAAAACTTCCAAAACCTCGTCTAAGGTTTTGCAAACAAAATATTCTGAAGTCATGAAACGGTTTTTTGCCAAGAACTCCATCATTTCTGTTTGGGAATTAATTTGGCCGCCTTCCATATAATTGACATTATAAAAATATATATCAAGATTGCGTTTTGCCGTAACTTTGGGATCTAGATTTCTAATCGC